>CATPBY010000118.1 GCA_955652845.1 uncultured Terriglobales bacterium
AACGGAGCCGGCAAGACCACCACGTTCTACGCAATTGTGGGCCTGATCCCCCCCGACACAGGCCGAGTGCTAATCGACGAAGAAGACATCACTGACCTCCCCATGTATTTGCGGGCGCGGCAGTATGGAATCAGCTACCTCCCTCAGGAAGCTTCCGTTTTCAGGAAGCTCACCGTAGAGGAAAACATCCTCGCGGTTTTGGAGGTGCAGCCCATCTCCTGGCATGAACGCCGGGAGAAAATGGAGAAGCTGATCGACCAATTGGGATTGGAGCATATCCGGCAGAATCGCGGATACGCGCTGTCAGGGGGTGAACGCCGGCGGGTTGAAATTGCCCGCGCTCTGTGCATCAACCCGACATTTATTTTGCTGGATGAACCATTTTCCGGGATTGATCCAATTGCCGTGCTCGATCTGCAGAAGATCATAAGCGATCTGAAAACCAGCGGAATCGGAATTCTGGTCACGGACCACAATGTACGAGAAACGCTGTCGGTCACAGACCGGGCGTACATCATTAACGAGGGACGGATTTTCCGTCAGGGAACGCCGGAGCAGTTAGGCGGTGATCCCGAGGTGCGGCGGGTTTATCTGGGCGAGAGTTTCTCGCTGGTATGAACGGGCTTTTTAACCCCGAAGGGAACAAAAAGTCCTTTGTGGTCAATCGATTTTGAGTTTGCGGCAGGAAGTGTGTGAAGAGTAACTAACCATGGTGTTGTTGCAACCCAAGCTGCATTTAAAGGTTTCACAGAGGCAGATCCTGACCCCTGGCCTGGTCCAGATGGTCAGCGTCCTCGCGCTCAACAAGCTGGAGCTGCGGGACATGATTACGGCCGAAATGGTGGAGAACCCGGTTCTCGAGGAACTGGAAGATTCCGTCCCTTTGTTGGACGATGCCGCCCGTCGCGAAGAAGACCGCGAACGCACTCCCCCGGAGGAAAACACCATAACTGCCGTTGAGAAGAAAGATCCCTTCGAAGAGATCGATTTCGGTTCCTTCTTCCAGGAATATCTTGATCCCGGTTATCGCAGTCCCGGCGAGATGGAGGAGATAGAACGCCCTTCGTTCGAGAACTTTCTCTCCAAGCCCAGCAATCTTTCTGACCACCTGGCGTGGCAGCTTGGAGCGCTCCCGGTGCGAGCTGAAGTGCGGGCGGCGGCCGAGGTAGTTATCGGCAACTTGAACGAGGATGGATATCTGATCGCCAGTGACGACGAGTTAATGGGAATTGCGCCTCCTGCTCCCCCAGAGCTTGACGCCACAATAACGGAAAGTGTGGTCAAGGAGGCGGCGGCCCTCGGGTTGGATATGATAAGTGATAATTCTCCGGCGCTGGAAGATGAGTTCGAGGGAACGGAATCGCCGGAGTGGCATGCGGACTCGGAAGCACATCCGCAACTGACCGAGAGCACTGCTGGCACCGCTGTCGCGTCGGCTCTGCAGGAGACTGTAGCCCCGCCGCTACAGCCCCCGGCGACACCAGACGCTAAGTCTGCTCCCCGGCAGCCGGTCTTCCAGCCCAACTACAATCTCAACGATCTCCATGAAGCGATCGATGTGATCCGCCAGATGGATCCACCAGGAGTGGGTTGCCGTGATTTGCGCGAATGCCTGCTATACCAGTTGCGTTATCACCAACTGCAAGCGGCCACCAGCAAGAATGGCCATGAAGAAGGGACTGCCCAGGTGCTTGCCGATGCTGTCGCGATCGTCGACCAGCACTTGCGGGCGCTTCAGAATAAGCAGCACAAAGAAATCGCTAAGGCGATCGGCCGTCCCATCGAAGCCATACAGCAAGCCCTGGAATACGTTCGGACACTCGACCCCCGTCCCGGTCAGCGCTACAACAAGAGCCAGCCTCGTCTGATTGAACCCGACGTGGCCTTCGTGAAGCACGGCGACGAGTGGCTGGTGATGATGAATGAAGACGACGTTCCGACTTTGCGCTTGAATCCCGCCTACAAGCGTCTGCTGACTCGGGATAACAACGACAAAGATACGCGGAATTACGTGAAAGAGCGTTACAAGAGCGCCATTCAGCTGATCAAGAATATCGAGCAGCGCAAACAAACCATCACCAAGGTCTGCTATGCCATCGTTACCCGCCAGCAGGATTTTCTGGAAAAGGGCATCGATCAGTTAAAACCCATGATGATCAAGGAGGTGGCTGAAGAAATCGGCGTGCATCCTTCCACGGTGAGCCGTGCTGTGTCGAGTAAGTATGCGCACACTCCGCAAGGCGTATTTGAATTGCGCTACTTCTTCAGCGAAAGCGTAAACGGACCGCAGGGCGGGAACACCTCGCTGCTCATCCTTAAACGCCGGGTGAAAAAGCTTATCGAAGAAGAAGACCCAGCCCGGCCGCTGACCGACGAGCAGATCACCAGAATTCTTCAGTCGCAGGGCATCCAGGTTACCCGCCGCACGGTCGCGAAGTACCGGGAAGATATGCGCATTCCCAGCACCCACCAGAGGCGGGTTAAGAAATAATGCGAGAATTCAGATTGTAGATTTCAGAATAAACAGCCCACGCAATCACGATCTTTTTAAAAATGTGGTGCCCAGTGAACCTTAAGGTAAGAGAGGGGCGCTCATGAACGTGGAATACACCGGCAGGCAATATGAAGTTACTCCCACCATTCGCAAATCCGTAGAAACTGGCCTGGCAAAGATCCGCAAAATTCTGGGCGACAAATTTGATAGCAAAGTGGTCCTGGCGGTGGAGAAGCATCGCCACAAGGCCGAAATCACTATCAGTCCGCGCAATGGGCCGATCGTCGGACTGGCTCAGGCCGGGGACATGACTTCCGCCGTGAACGAAGCCCTCGAACATCTGGAAAAGCAGGCGGTCAAATACAAGACGCGCTGGCGCAGCAAGAAACGCCATGCGCTGAAGAAATGGAACGGCGAAGGCCGCCAAGAGAGCTTGCAGACTGTAGTCGGCCTCACGGAAGCGACGGCTGTGCACGTGGTAGTGCACAAATTTCCCGCCGTGGCCAAGACTACCGAAGTTCACCTGGTGCGCTCCGATGACGCTGTGGCCATGCGTCCCATGACGCTGGAAGAAGCCATCAAGGAGGCCCACTTCCGCGATCGCGACGTGTTCGTGTTCCGTGATCCGAAGGGCAAAGTGATGATCCTGCATCGCACCCGCGACGGAAAGATGGAACTGATCGAAGCTCCATAACGCGCGTTGGAACAGCGCCTTTGGCTGCCCCTGCACCAATCGAAGCGGCTTGATGTGCTTGCAGATCCAGTCCGGAATTTGAGTGAAGCGAAATTGCTGGCGCTCCATCGAGCCTTGGATGAACTCTTGACCCTCCAGCGCATCCACTTCGATCTAGAAACCATTTTGTCGAAGAAAGACGTCGCTGGCATGAAGGCCATCCGTCACGCCTCCTCGCGGCAGCCCTGCTCAGGGCAGGCATAGCGAACCTGGTTGCGTTGGCGGTCGACGCTGGAAATAAACATGGGGCGGCCGTGTTTATCGCAACGCGGCTGATTGGTTGAAATCAGCGGTGGCGCATCCTTGATGGGCGTCACGTATCCCAGAGATTCGCTGAAGCAGCGGTGGCAAAATTTGTCGGTGCAGCGAAAATATTCGATCGAGTAGTTGAAGTTGTGAGGCGCTATCGAGAATTCCATCGTGCGATAGTGCTGGTCGCACAGAGGTAGGATGTCGATCCTCATCGAGCGAGTCTAGCAAATGCCAACTTACACTGACATGACTCGAGCTTTTTCCGCCTGCGCCGCGGCCAGAGCGTCGAGTGCTGGAACCGATGAGTGCGCCGTTAAAGTGCGCTCCTGGGGCATAACCCCGGTGTTGACTGCCTTTACCAGCATTTCCAGGGCCTGACCAGTGTTGGGCGGCACGAAAACTGTAGCAGTGAGCAAGCCCCTTTTTACCCAAGTTTGTCCGGTTTTGGGCAGGCCATCGCATCCGGTAAAGGGCAGACTTAGCCAGCGGTCGCGCGCCGGACCATTGGGCAATTCCTGGAAAGCTTTCCGGGCGCCTAGAGCCATGCCATCATCTTGTGCGGAGATCACGTCCACCGGATACTGGTGTGAAGTGGACAATCGCAGCCAGGAACTGACTGCCCGATAGGCTCCAGCCTCGGTCCAATTCGCTCGCAGCACTTTCACCTGCACATCGACGGGCTTGGTTTCATACATGCCGGCAGTCCGCTGCTTCGCCGCCAGGCTCTCCGATGGGCCCTGGATGTACAAGACCGAACCGCCTTTGGGCAACAGAGCGGCAAACTGGCGTCCCTGAATTCGCCCGATCTCCTCATGGTCGCTGGTAATGGCGAAAATGGGGACCCGGTGTACCTTGCGAAGTTCTGGAATGTAATCGACGTCGCGGTTCAGGACGACCCACCCGATTCCGGCAGCAGCCGCGGCCCGTGCCGCTTGAGGCAGAGCTGGCCCTCCGACGGGCTCAAAGATAATGGCGTCGGGATGAGCTTCCGACCGCGACTGGATGACTTTTAAGATCTGCTGGCTCTGGGTGATGGAGTCGTTATCGGCATGAATGATCTGCACATCTACATCGAGCCGGCGGCCCATTGCAACCGCAGACGCGGCTTGCTCGATCTGATAATCGTTATCGTTGTTGGTTAACGAAACTAGGAAGTTAAGCTTCTTCATGAGCGGGGAAAGACAGATTTCCCTGTGCTCAAATCATACCTTGACGTGTCGAGGGGACACAGTGACCACAGTAACCAGATGGTGCGGAGCTGAGAGCAAAAAGGCATCGTTCACGCATGCTTTGCGGCAGCTCCGGGAGTGCTAGAATGCGCGCCTTAGGAGAAGATTCCATGCGGGAAGTTTTCGGCGTGTTTGTACTGATATTGTGGTGCGCAATCATGGCTGGGGGACAATCGAAACTTTCGGTTCACTGGGAAGAGTTGACGGCGGCCGATTTCCGCAGCGCTATTGAACAGTCGAAAGGGACCTGCCTGCTGCCTTTCGGAATTCTGGAAAAACACGGAGCGCACCTTCCTCTGGGGACAGACCTGCTTAAGGTCCGTGATGTGACTTTGCATGCCGCTCAGCAGGAGTACGCAGTAGTTTTTCCGGAATATTACTTTGGCCAGATTTTTGAGGCACGGCACGAACCAGGAACGGTAGCGTATAGCACCCATCTTCAATTGGAACTTCTGCAGGAGACCACTGATGAGATGGCGCGCAATGGCTGCAAAAAGGTCATCATCGTAAATGGCCACGGGGGAAACGAAAATCTGCTGCCTTTCTTCGCGCAGACGCAATTAGAGAAACAGCATGACTATGTGCTCTATGTTCTAGGACTGGTTGAGCCGCCAGCTGGCGGGCCTCCCAAAAAAACCTCGATCGACATGCATGGGGGAGAGTCCGAAACCTCGAAAATGTTGGTTACCAGACCTGATCTGGTCCACCTTGATCGAGCCACCAGCGAGTCGGGCGATGACCAGGCCCGGCTCAAGTTGCCGGAGACTCTTTACACCGCAATCTGGTGGTACGCCCGATTTCCTAATCACTATTCCGGCGATGGTTCAGTGGCAACCCGGGAACGAGGCGAATTTGAAACGAGCCATTGGCAAGCAGCTATTGTGGATGCCATCCGCGCGGTGAAAGCCGACCAGACCAGTTTGCAACTACAAGTTGAGTTTTTCGAGAAGGCGAAACACCCGCTGGATACGCGCCCCTAGTGCGATGGGAGGGGCGGCGAATGCTACAATTTCGGCCACTGATGTCCTCGATCGTACCGATTACAGACGCACAAGAGCAGCCGAAATCCGCGCAACCATTCGGCACCAGGTTGATGGCGCTGGATCTGTTCCGCGGAGCCACGATCGCTGGGATGATCCTGGTTAACAATTCTGGCGATGAAGAGGTCGCTTATTCGCCCTTGAGGCACGCCAACTGGAATGGCTGGACGCCGACCGACCTGGTTTTCCCTTTTTTTCTATTCATTGTCGGAGTTTCGCTGGCATTTTCGTTCTCTTCGCGCTTGCAGCGCGGCGGGACGCGCATGCAGCTTTTCGGACATGTGATTCGACGTGGCCTGATTCTGTTCGCTATCGGAGTCTTTTTGAATGGGTTTCCCAATCGATATCACTTGGATACCTGGCGCTTTTACGGAGTGCTGCAGAGAATCGCGATCTGCTATGTGATTTCGGCGATTCTGGTGTTGTGGTCTGGCAAGCGGGGATGGATTGCCACGATAGCCGGATGCCTGGCAGGATACTGGATTGTGATGCGCTTCGTTCCAGTCCCGGGACTCGGCGTGCCAACGCACGATATGCCGCTGCTTGATCCTGACCGCAATCTGGCCGCGTGGCTCGACCGCAAACTTCTGATGGGGCATCTCTACGAAGGCACCCGTGATCCGGAAGGCGTGTTGAGCACTATTCCGGCGGTGGCGACCAGTTTGATTGGAGTGCTTACGGGCGAATGGCTGCGATCCAAGCGCAATGCTAACGCCAAGGCACTGGGAATGGCATTGTTCGGAATCATCGCCGTGGCTGCCGGAGAATTTTTTAACACGTGGTTTCCGATCAACAAGAAGTTGTGGACCAGTTCCTTCGTTCTTTTAACCGCAGGCTTAGCCCTGATTTGCCTTTCCATCTGCTATTGGGTGCTCGACGTAAAGAGCTGGCGAGGAGGCTGGACTAAGCCCTTCGTGGTGTTCGGAATGAATCCAATTGCCGCTTACGTATTTGCGGAGATGATTTCGCACCTGCTTGACCACATTCGGATCAGCCTGGTCAGCGGAGCTCCGCTGAGCTTGCAGGAAATAATCTATCAGCGGGTATTCGCGCGCATGGCCAGTCCTGCGAACGCATCTCTGATTTACTCGCTGACGTATGTGCTCATCTGCTGGCTGGCGATGTGGGTTTTGTATCGAAGAGGCATTTTCCTGAAGCTCTGATGAGGCGAAGGATCCCCCCTGCAGTCTGGCGGCTCGCGCCTACGCCTCAGGTGACGCTGACTTCCGTATAGGTGCCATAAACGTCGCGTAGCGCCTCGCAGATCTCACCCACCGTGGAGTAGGCGCGAACGGCGTCGACAATGTAGGGCATGGTGTTGGCGGGGGAAATCTCGCCGTTGGTTCCTGCCCTTGGCTCCTTGGCGGCGGCTTGTTTCAAGGCTTCCAGACATCGCTGGACTTTTTCACCGGAGCGACGTGCCCTCAGCGACTTCAGCTTTGCGCTCTGCTGCCGGGCCACGCTTTCGTCGATATAGAGAATGTGAGGCGACTCTTCCTCGATTACGAACTCATTCACCCCTACGATAACCTTCTCTTTGGCTTCGACGGCACGCTGGTACTGGTAGGACGCTTCCGCAATCTCTTTTTGCGGATACCCGCGCTCGATAGCTTTCACCATGCCGCCCATGGCGTCAAGCCTTGAGAAATAGTCGAATGCGCCCTTTTCCATTGTGAGCGTCAAGCTTTCTAAGAAATATGACCCACCCAGCGGATCGGTAGTCTGGGTGACCCCGGATTCGTAAGCGATGATCTGCTGCGTGCGCAGCGCTATGCGAGCTGCCTCTTCAGTGGGGAGCGCCAATGCTTCGTCGTAAGAATCTGTATGGAGCGACTGGGTTCCGCCCAGCACCGCTGCCATAGCTTGCAACGCGACGCGCGCGATGTTGTTCATGGGTTGCTGCGCCGGCAGCGACACGCCCGCGGTCTGGGTATGAAAGCGCAGCAACAATGTGCGTTGATTCTTTGCGCGAAAGCGGTCTTTCATCACCTGGTACCAGATCTTGCGGGCGGCGCGGTACTTGGCGATTTCCTCGAAGAAGTCATTGTGGGCGTTGAAGAAGAAGCTGAGGCGGGGACCAAAATCGTCCACATCAAGTCCGCGCCGCTGCGCCCATTCCACATATTCCACGCCGTCGTACAAAGTGAAAGCCAGCTCTTGTAACGCGGTAGATCCAGCCTCGCGGATGTGATACCCGCTGATCGAGATAGTGTTGAACTTCGGAGTGAACTTCGACCCGAACTCGAAAGTATCAACCACCAGCCGCATCGACGGCGCCGGCGGATATATGTATTCCTTCTGGGCGATGTACTCCTTGAGAATATCGTTCTGAATGGTGCCGGAGATTTTCTTCCAATCGGCGCCCTGTTTTTCCGCGACCACCAGGTACATTGCCCACAGCACGGACGCCGGGGAATTAATGGTCATCGAGACCGTTGTTTTTTCCAGGTCGATGCCGTTGAAAAGGATTTCCATGTCCTCAAGCGAATCAATGGCGACTCCGCACTTGCCAACTTCACCTTCGCTCGCCGGGTGATCAGAGTCGTACCCCATCAGTGTGGGCAGGTCGAAGGCAACCGAGAGTCCGCTGCCACCGTGCTCGAGCAAATACTTGTAACGCTGGTTGGTTTCTTCCGGAGATGCGAATCCGGAAAACTGCCGCATGGTGAACATCTTGCCGCGATACCCCGAAGCGTGGATGCCGCGGGTGTAAGGCGGGCGCCCGGGAAAGCCCAGATACTGCTCATAATTCCAGTCTTCGGGCAGGTCGGCCTGGGTGTAGAGCCGGCGGACGGGAACGCCTGAGATGGTGGTGAAGCGGGCGTGTCCGTGTTCGTCGAGATTAACTCCAGAAGCCGCGCCAATCGGCGTTTCGGGCGATTTCTCCAAAGTTGGCGCGAGCGTTTTCTCAGCCCAGTCTTTTTCGGCGGGGGACGGCCGGCGGCCCTCGAAGAGGTCAGAAATCGGGCTTTCCGCTACGGACGGATTCTTCTGTTTTTTTTCCGGCATGCTCACTCCGGCAACTCTCTTATCATATGAGTGCCGCACGCCGTGAGCAAGGCCGCATTCGCGACCGCATTGGCGACCAAGACCCCGGCATCTTTTCTCATCAATCCAGGCGTGATTACGAATGTTTCATTCGCCGGCTCAATTCCCAAACCTTGGCGTATTTCCAGGAGACATAGACAGCGTGGTAGAGGTGCAGAAGCATTCCTTCGCGGCCGTCGAGAAATCCGAGGCGGAAGAAGTAGTTGTAAATGAATGTCAGTAGTGGGCGGAAGATGATGTTGGCTACGCTGAACCGCACTTTGCCCTTCGCCATGATCATCTCGGCGGCGAGAGACGAGTAGCGGTTCATATGGTCAACGTATTCGGAGAGGGTGGGATAGGAATGGTGCAGCAATGGTCCCTCTAAATTCCCGACCTCGTTGTGGTGCGTTGCTGTCGCGACCAACCTCGCGTCTTCATGCACAGCTCGATTCCCGAAGGACGCCGCTCCACGTTCGAACAAACGAAGCTTGCGATCTGGCCAAAATCCTCCGTGCTTGATCCAGCGTTTCAGGAAGAAGTTCTGCCGGGGAACGTAATAGCCACGTTTTGCCTTCAAGTCGCGAGAAGTGGCCTTCACGATTCCGTCCGCAAGCTGCGGGCTTACTTCCTCGTCCGCATCCAGGCTCAGTATCCAGTCTGCGGATGCTTTCTCTATCGCCGAGTTCTTCTGCGCGGCGTAGCCTTTCCAATCCTCGACGAAAACCTTGGCGCCATATGACCGGGCGATCTCGACCGTACGGTCGGTTGAGTGCGAGTCCACGACGATGATCTCGCCCTTGCCGTCACTGATCAGAGGCTGGACACTTTCCAGCGTGTGCGGAAGGTTGGCTTCCTCGTTATGGGTGATGATGACGACGGACAGTGTCACCGGGAGAGGATACCTTGCCGGGCGAGAAGATGGGAAAGCATGTAGGCGCGGGCGTCCTCGGCCGTGCGGCTAACTAAGCACAGGGGAGGACGCGCGCCTGCATATTTATTGCTGAGGCGGTTGAGGGGTGCTCTCCGGAGCAGCCTGAGGCGGCTCGGGCTGCGGGGCCGGCGTCACAGGTTGAGGCTCCTGCCTGGGCGCGACGTAAGGCACGCTGGGCATATGGGTGACTTCCCCGCGCTCAGCATCGGCAATTTGGATCCCGATGTGGTCAAGCAAGGACCCTCTGGCGCGATCGAGTTCTACACGAGACTTCTCGTATGCTGCCATCGCTGAGACGAGAGTCGACTCGCCCTGCGCCAGGGTAGTCCGGTTTTGCAGAACGAGAGTGCTGGTCGAAGCGCCCAGCGAATATTTCTTTTGTTCACCCTCCAGAGATCGGCCTCCCACTTCGACGCCCGCCAGGGCAGCCTCGACGCTGGCGCGATTCTGTTGCACAGCGAATTGGGCGTTGCGCACTTCGATGCGGATCTGGTTTTCGATCTGCTGCAGTCTCATTTGCGCCTGACGATATTCCAGTTCGGAGCGAATCTGCGTGGCCTGCGCAACACGATTGCGAATCGGAATGCTGACAGTCACCCCGACGCCCTTATCCGGGGCGCTGGAGTCAACCAGTTGACTCAGCGCACTGCCATAGCTGACTGGACCGCCGCCGCGAAACGGCGGCGCCGCAGACGCTGCTGAAAAGCAGCGATCAATAAATGGATTCTGTCCCGCAGAACAGATGGGAAGAGAAACATTTCCTCCAATCCCGGAGCCGCCGTAGTAAGCATACAAGTCGACACTTGGCAGCAGCAGATTGCGAACTGCTTTGTTGCTGATTTCAGTGTTGGTCAGGTTGATGCGGGCTTCCGCCAACTCGGCGCGATGACCCAATGCTTCGTTGACCATGTCTTCAATCGGAACAATCGGTTCCTGCGGCGGGAGTTGCATGGTTGAGGTCGGAATGACCTCGGCATCAGCCAGCCTGGGATCGACAAGGGTGCGGCTGAGGGCGTTTTTCATCAGCAGTTGCTGCAACTCAAGATTTGTCTTTGCCAGAGTGAGGGCCTGCTGATCCGTAGCTACAGTGCTCTGCGATCGCACCACTTCGATTGGCGCGAGGGTGCCTATGTCAACCTGCTTCTTTGTGTCCGAGAGGGTTTTCTGGGCGAAGGCCACTGACTCCTCCTGGACCCGTACATTTTCGTAGGCAAAAACCAGGTCCCAGTAAATGTTCTCGATCTGGTCAACGGTGGTAATGACTTGCAGGCGGAAGGCGACATCGGAGATCTCGCGGTTATTCTTGGCGATGCGGATGTAGCGGTCGTTCGGCGCCAAGCCGAAGCCTTGCAACAAATGCTGCGTCAGCCTGAACTGAAACCCGGACGTCAAAACCGGGCTATAGGTAGTGGTGGGATTATCGGTTGTAATGTGAGTGTTGTTAAACCCCACGGACAAGTTGGTGCCGGTTTTGAAGCCCTGCAGGTAGCTGAAATCGGCCGTTCCCGTGTTCTGATTGGCAACCGGCAGAGGATTGAAAATACTGGTCGATTGGGCGAAGGCCCGGTCCATTTGCAGGGTGCCAGTGATGACAGGATCGAAGCTGGTTATCTGCGGGCCGGTGCCGAGGGTCGAAATGACCAGGCCGCCGGCGCCGGTGCCCGCGCCGCCAGCCGCTGCCGTAGTTCCGCCGGTTCCGGAGCCGACCGAGCCGCTAAGCCCGCCAACGCCTCCTCCGGGTGTCCCTTGCACCAGGCCGCTATTGACTCCCAGGAAACTGGCGCCGGCTTTGGTTCGCAGAATGTCTGTGTCCGCGATGTTCAGGTTGTAACGGGCAATGGCGATATCCAGGTTATTCTCGAGCGCCAAGGCAACAGCATCGTCCATCGAAAGCATGAGCTTCCCATTCTGCAGCAACTGCTCGATGCGCGGCGTGTTGCGCAAGTCCGGGGCCTCGACGTGTTTTGGCATGTAGGGCCCGACGGGATTGGGGAAATGGGTGCGCGGTTTGGCATAATCCCCTAAAACGAAGTGCTGCGGCTCGGGCGCCTGAGGTGGACCCGCTGGCGTGGATTGCGTCGAATCTTGTGCCCAACCAGTGAGGGATAAAAGGCTGGCCAGCAAAATGGCAGCAGTTCCCCTCGCGGCGGATGTCAAATGAGACAAATG
>CATPBY010000119.1 GCA_955652845.1 uncultured Terriglobales bacterium
GCCATCTTTGCGGAATGCGGTGCCCGGATACTGGTAGTTGGTTGCGACATTCATCCCGTAGTAGATGCCAGCGCCACCCCGAACTACCGTGTTCGACGTCAACTGATAAGCAAAACCCAGTCGCGGCGCCCAGTTGTTGCGATCAACGGGAACAGTGCGATGGTTCGAATTTGCGAATTCAGTAGTCCCCTTCAGCGGCCCGGAAATGAGTGGAAGGCCAGGGACAGCCACCCCGCTGTTTCCTGTGAAATCGCTGAACTGCAGCAGATTGTGACGCTCTGTATATGGCGTGCTCCACTCATACCGCAGGCCTAGATTCATGGTCAGCTTGGCTGTAATTTTCCAATCATCCTGCGCATAGAAAGCGGTCTCCTTCGACTTATTGAAGACCTCGGGATAAATCGCTATTCCTCCGTAGTCGCCCATGCCCACCAGAATGTCGGCAAAAGGATTGCCCTGATCGGGGTTGTTCGCTCCGACTACGTTCTCGGTCACATTCTGCGCGAAGTGAAAGTATCCGGTTGGATACGGTGGCTGCTGAAAATTGTTAAAGAAAAGCCGCTGCTCCCCACCGAATTTGAAATTGTGTTTTCCATGCACCCAGGCTAGCGCGGAGGAGTACGAGTACAGGGTGTGCGCAAATTTTGTATCAACACAGCACTGATCGAATAGCGAAGTCCAGGGCGAGTCGGTAAGGATGGCCGGCATGCGCGAAAGGCCGGAGTTCGCGTTCTCCAGAATTGAAGGAAATCCAACTTGTGTCGCCTGCGGATAGTTGGTGAAGCCGGGCGCTTTGACGCGGTCGATGGCAAAGCGCGCGCTCAGCAGTAAAGTAGGTTTCAGGGTTCTGTCGTACTGCAGGCCGCCATTGTTGACAGATAACAACTGGTTGAGCCCGTCATTAAACTCGCCATCTCCGAAAATTGTCGGCACCGCATTCGACGAGTGGGCGTGGCTGTATCGTCCGGCCACGTGCGTGTTGTTCGAAAGTTGCTGATCAAGTTTTACGTCGAACTGCAAAGACTTGGTGCGCGAGATTGTGTTCGCGCGGAAATTATTGGTTCCATCAGGGCCGCCCGGTTGATTGGGCGCGGGATACAGGGCAAGAATCTTTTGCCCGATAGGATCCTGCAATGCAGGGTCGATCTTATTGCCGGGAAAGGCTGGACGTATTCCATTTGGAACGCCGCCAGGCGGGACAGGATTAAAGATCATGTCGGGAACGACACTTCCGGAGTTTGGGTCGGTGATCAAAGTCTGCGAAAAGTCGCCCTGACGTTCGGCCAGCGTGGGAACCGTGGCAACAATATTCACCGGATCGTTTTCCAGCACTCGCTCAATATCAACAAAGAAGAACGTCTTGTTCTTTCGAATCGGACCCCCAAGGGATACGCCATATTGATCGCGAGAGTGATCAGGCCGCGCCAGCCCCGCCTGGTTGCTGAAGAAATCATTGGCATCAAGCCAGCTCCGCTGACCAAACCACCAGGCGCTGCCGTGAAAACTGTTGGTGCCGCTTTTCAGCGCCATGTTCACGACGGTGCCGCCGTTACTTCCAAATTCCGCGGAAAAACTATTGTTTTGGACTTTGAACTCCTGCACAATCTCGACTGAGGGCTCGTAGTAGACATTGGAGTTTCCGCCTTCACCCTGTTCCGGCGCACTGATCAAGGCGCCGTCCATGCGGATTTCTGCGGTGGCATTGCGCTGACCATTCGAGACGAAGTTGGTGCCGGAAGGATAATTGTCGGCCGTCCCCGACCCGGCTGTCTCACTCACCCCGGCGTTCAGGAAGACAAGTCCGAAAAAACTGCGGTTCAGCAGCGGAATCTCTTTTACATACTGGTTAGTAATATCGGTGCCCAGCGTAGAACTATCGGTGTCCAGCAATGGCGCTACTTCCGTGACTTCCACTCTGGTCGAGGTGCTGGCCGGGCGCAGAGTGAAGTTCAGGCTGGTTTCCTGCCCGACCGCCAGAATTACGTCTCTCTTCTCCACGCTTCCAAAGCCGGGAGCCTCCGCTCTAATCACGTAGGTCGATGGCCGAAGCGCCCGCAGAATATAGCCGCCTGAATCGCTGGTCTTCGCCGTCTGCGACACATTCGTGCCCGCCTCCGTAATGCTCACGGTCGCATTAGGCAACACCGCTCCGGCGGCGTCTGTTACGATGCCACGAATTTGGGCTTGATAGCTCGCTTGCCCTGATAGAGACTGCTGCAGCAGAAGCAGAAAGCTGAGAGCAGCAATCAATTGGCGCCGGACTGGTATATTTTGATTTCCTGGGAGTCGCATGGCGGCCTTCCCGCGGTATAAACCGCTAGGTTTCGACTTCTTTCGTTTAGAGACTTTTACTTTCGTTTGCACTGCGCTGTCAAGCGTAAAATGCGGGCGCGCCTGAACCTGGGCGCTTAGAGTATGTCTGGCTTTCACAACGGGAGCGAGCTGTGCTGAACGAAGAGCGGCGCCGATTGATCGTAAAGATTTTGAATCAGGATGGACGCGTCCTGGTCGGAGACCTGTCGAAGCAATTTCGCACCTCGCAGGTAACCATTCGGAAGGATCTGGATCTTCTGCAGGGGCAGGGGCGCATCCATAGAACCCATGGCGGCGCGCTGCCGGCAAAAGAGAGCGCCCTCGAAGATCCCACTCTGCGGGAAAAAGAGAAGCTACATCGCAAGGAGAAACTGCAGATCGCTGCTGCCGCCGCGCGCATGGTGAAAGAGGGTCAAGTCGTGGTGCTCGATTCCGGAACCACCACGACTGCTATCGCGCACGCTCTGCTTAAATTTGACAGTCTCACTATCATTACTAACGCGGTCAACATCGCTGCCGAGCTTTCCGGTTCGTCATTGGAAGTAATCCTTACCGGCGGCACTCTAAGGAAGAATTCATTTTCCCTGGTGGGACCTATAGCGGAAGAAACTTTGCGCCGTCTCAATGCAGATATCCTTTTCCTCGGAGTCGATGGCTTCGATATGCACTATGGATTGAGCACCCCCAACCTGCTTGAGGCTAAGGTCAATCGGGTGATGATGGAGGTAGCGAGGATTTCGGTAGCGGTGTGCGATTCGAGCAAGTTCGGCCGGCGCAGCTTATCTTCCATCGCTCCGCCATCCGCGATCCATCATTTAGTCACTGATCGAGGAATCTCCAAATCAGATTTGGCCACACTGAAAAAGTCGGGAATTCAGGTAACTCTAGTGTGAATTTCCGGCCTGTCGATTGCCCGCTTTTTCCGTGCCGCGAAATTGCCCAAACATCCTCTCCGCGTTCTTGTGGTAGACCTTTTCGAGGACATCGTCGGGAAGCTCCATCCCGTAAATTTTCCAGCGTCCCTGGCCAGGATATCCCCAATAGTCGAAATACTCATCCCCGGTTTCGAGCCATCGAAAATGGTTGCGATACATGGCCTCATCCATGCCATTGTCGGTGCCAAACATGATGCGGTCCTGATACTTAAGAAAGAACTCGCGTGCGCGCCGGGGCTGGCGGCCCAGTTCCGCTTCGCGCGCCCCAAACTCGACCATCACGTTGGGCAGCGTATCCAGCAGATGGGCTACATAGTCGAGGTTTTCCGGCCAGTTTGCCATGTGCAGGGCTACAAAAGTGGTATGCGGATGCTTTGCAAACATGCGATCACGCGCCGCCAGGATTGATTCTTTGCTGGGAAATTGCGGTCCATAAAAACTCCAATCCGGATGCTCCGTCAGCTCCTCGTAACGTTCATTGGTGTTGTTCACCGGATGAAAGAAGGCCTCCGGATCGGTGACATGAATCGCAACTGGAATGCCCAGCCGGCCGCATTCTTCCCAGATGGGATCAAGCCGCGGATCGTCGACTGCCACCACCTTCCCGGTTTTGTCTCGAATGCTGAGACCGAGATCTTTCAGCTGCTTCAGGCCGCGGGCGCCTCGGGCTACCGCGTCATCGAGCTGCGCTACCATTTCCCGGCTGAAGTTTGCATCATCAATCTTGCTCCAGTCGATCTGACTGAACACCATAAAGCGCCCGGGATACGGCTTGACCATCTCGTCGATCACCCGTTGTAATTTATCGCCCCACATTCCGGTAAGAATAACAACTGTCTTTACATTGGTTTTGTTCATGATTTCAATGACACGCTCAGGTGGAATGTGGTCATCGATACCCAGGGCGTCATTGATGTGATTATGCACGTCGATTACGTAATACTTGGCCTTATCCACGCTATGCTGGTTGGCGTGGAGCATAGCGATAGGCTGGAAATCCTTCAACAGCAGAGTCTTCCGTTGATCGGCATCGGCCGCGGACTTATAGCCGATCTGGTCCGGTTTCGAAGTCTGGGTTGTGTCCTGGGCATCCGCAAAGAATATGAGCCCGAGGCCTAAGAGAAAATA
>CATPBY010000120.1 GCA_955652845.1 uncultured Terriglobales bacterium
ATCCAAAGTGGAGCGACCTTCCATAAGTGCCCGAAGCAGTAAACGCCGCACGATTTGAAGAATATGCTCACCCCCGCAGCGTCCGACCAACACGTCCCGCCCCGTGGTGGGTGAAGAACTTCTAATTCTCTCCGGTGACTGTAGGTTTCTGCCCTTCAACAACTACCAAACCTAAGGAGAATGTCTATGGCCCCTCTTGTAAAGCGATTTTGCACGCAGTTCCTCCTAGGCACGATGGCTTTGCTAATGGTTGCTCTCGTGCCCGCGCCGGCCAATGCACAAAGGGAACGGACTCCCTTCTGTAAAAAACTATTCAACCCGGACCTAAACCCTCACGGAAAGATTTTTGCTTCGCAAGGCGCGCAAATGTACTGTTTCGGGCTCCAATTGAGCGCTGGCAATGGTGCTGCCCGCCTCCGAGTCCCGACTAAACCATCAGGGATTAAGAATGTGGACGCTGCTAACCCGTCTGAAGACATATCACCAAACGGGACGCAGGCCTTTGGTCAATCCGAAACCTCGATCGCTGCTGCCGACCAGTATGTGGTGGAGGCTTGGAATGATGCCACAGGTTTTTTTGCGCCCTGTCCATCTCCAAACAATAAAGAAGAGGGTACGGGATTCGGATTCTCCAACAATGGCGGGGCCTCTTTCACCGATCTCGGCGGTCTTCCTAATGTCAATTGCGCAAGCATCCGTTATGAGGGTGACCCCAGTGTGGAAGCTTGGGAGTTTCAAGGACAACATTATTTCTATATCAGCAGCATATTCGCTAGTACTACTGGGACTGGGCCGAACGACATAGCCCTTACCCCCTGCCAAGTAACCGGCTTCGGTTCTGCAGCTTCACTCAATTGCGGGCAGCCGGTCGTCGTTGCTACCAGTAGTCAGTGTTTCAGTTTCGGTACGCCGCCAACGTGTGCTTTTTACAGCTTCCTTGATAAGGACTTTATGTCCATTGATCCCAAGCGAGGCAAACTGTACATCTCATTCACAGAGTTCGGCTTTTCAGGCGCCGTAGCCAATGCGATTGAATTGGCGGTCTGCGATCTGAGCGCCAATCCCATGCATCCGGATTGCTCAAACGGTTCGGCTTCTGGTCCCCTTCCTCCGCCTTACCTCATCATCGCTGCGACGGATTCCAACGGCTGCGAGAACGAGGGTGCGTATCCAGCAGTCGACGTCAGCACAGGCGATGTTTACGTAGCCTACGAGCACAATTGGCCCAGTGTCTTTGCTGTCGGTGCCTGTGCAACCGACCCCACAAAAGAAGTTGTCAGCTACATCCCGCACAGTTGCCTTACGCTACCGAAAGCTTCATGCGTCGCACCGACAGCTGAAACTGCCGAGCTTGTGACTTCCGAATCGGCTGCCTTTATCCCTGGATATAATCGTTTCCCGATGAACGACTTTCCACGAATAACGGTTAGCTCGACCCACGGAACCGTGAGTATCGTCTGGAATGATGCTAGGTTCAAGCCTTCCGGGGACATCCTTCTCCAGAGCTGGTATCTCGGGAGTGCATTCAATCCCATACAGTCTGAACCCATCAGGGTGGACAATGCTGCGGCAGCAGGACGTGGTTGGCAATTCCTGCCCGCAATGCGCAATACGGATGACGACGGAAACCTCTACATTAGCTGGTATGGTCGGGCGATCCCGGCAACGGCGGTCACGAACGTATACGAGGCTGTAGGGATAAACCCGCTGACACTGGCGACGCCAGCCAACATTAAGATTACTAACGTGGCCTCGGATTGGAATGCGGTCAGTTCTGACATCGTTCCTAATTTCGGCGACTACACGGATAATTATGTTGGTGCTGTTGGCAGTTCCGGACTACCGTTTACAGGCGAGATTGATTACACCGCTTGGTCCGACGGTCGACTAGGTGATCCTCAACCGTTTGAGGCTCATATTACGCACTGAAGATACTGGGTTGTGGCTGCGATGGAAAGCACCGTAGCCACAACCTCTTTTTTTGCTTCAGAGAGTACCTTCCAAACAGCCTTAGTTCGCGCCCGCTCGTTGGATGACAAATTTTCCAGCAGATGAGGATCAGACGTTTCAATTTTCGCCAATCTCATGTGATGCGGCCTCGCAAAGTTTGTTATCTCCGCCACCGAGACCCGCCTTCGTGTCGATCCATGCCCGGTGCTCAGGCGACTAAACCGGACTCCAAGATGTAGATTATCTCCGTCCAGACGGGTGACTGGTATGGTTACCTTTTTACTCTTTGGTGATATTGCCTAGCTTGCACCGCGGCCTTTACACTGCGCCCATGTACGTGTCGTTCATTCTGGTTCTGTTCCTGGTTTGGATGTTTGCGGATCTTGTCGCAGAGCTCACCCGCCGATAACATAAAGGAACTAGGGCGCGTCGGGGTGGCGGATGCTACGGGAAAGGGGTTCGCAGACGGCTGCTACTACTCTCCCGCCAACTTCTTCCTCGCTACCGGACGGGCAAAAGCATTCGTCGGACCGTGTCCGTTATTGGCCATCACCTTGCCGTAATACTCTTTCGCGCGGGCCGCGTCGCCTACTTTCTCATATGACTCAGCAAGGAGCATCAAGATAAAAGGGTCTTCCTGGCTGGCTTTCCCTAGTTCCGTTATCGCCGTCTTGTAGTCGCCGCCATAGAACGCGACATATCCGGTCAGATAAGGAAAGAACTGTGCTTGGTCCGGATTGTTCGCCTTCTCGAGTGCCGCTTTCGCCGCGGCAACCTGTTTCTGTGCTTCGTCGCGCTGTCCGCGGCGCGCGGCAATACGGGCCTGAGCGTGCGCCCAGCGGAATGCCCACAGGTTGTAGTCGGCGTCCTTCATGTCCGTTTTTCGCATCGCGGTGTCGTAGCCAGTCTTGTACCAGCTCGCCGCGCCATCGATATCTCCTGACTCGAGCTTGATGCGCGCTAGCTCATTGGCCACTCCGGCCGCGGCCTCGACCTCTGACTTCGCCATCAGAGCGTCAAACACCTGCTTCTCGTATTTCTCCGCCTCAGCCGAATTGCTCTCGAACGCATAAGAAAACGCCATCACTCGCAGTGCGCGGTTCTTCTGATCGGCCGGAGCCACCTCGATCGCCTTCTTTAGGTGCTCGCGTGCGGCCGAGTAGTCCCCCATCAGGTCAAG
>CATPBY010000121.1 GCA_955652845.1 uncultured Terriglobales bacterium
ACAAGCTTCTGGGTGGATGGCAGTGGTCTGGTATCACCAACATAGAAACCGGTTCGCCTTTTAGCGTCTACAACGGGGGCGGTGGCGCTGTTAACACACCTGGCGATAACGCAGGGGTGGGCAATCTGGTTGCGACAGCGCAATCCTATCCTGACGTAGCTGGCGATCCCAAGTCGGGAAAACCCAACATCGTCATACCGGGCTTTGGACCGCTTTTCTTTAACCCAGGGGCCTTCGTAGCACCTCGTGGGCTGACATTCGGAGACGCGGGCAGAAACATCCTGCACAACCCACGACGGACGAATTTCGACATGGCACTCCTAAAGCATTTTGCGATAACCGAAAGCAAGTATTTCGAATTCAGAGCCGAAGCTTTTAATGTCTTTAACCACCGCGAGTTTGCTTGGTTGGGTGGGGATTCAGGTTCGGCGAACTCAAATACTCCGTTTGGTAACGCAAGCAATTCGGCTACGTGCTATGGAGGCGCCAATCTCTCGGCTGGAGATCCGTCGTGCACCTCGAGCTCAGCCTTCCTGCGCGCGAACGCTGTGCACAATCCTCGGATTTTGCAATTGGCTCTCAAGTTCTTCTTTTAACCAAAGCCGCAGCCGATCCCTCCTGCCCCGGTGCTCTTCGCAAAATCCGGGATCTTGGAACTGCTCACCGCACCTGGGCATGTTGCGCCGCCGAGCCTACGGCGGCAAAG
The DNA here is from genome assembly GCA_955652845.1 of uncultured Terriglobales bacterium. Taxonomy (GTDB): domain Bacteria; phylum Acidobacteriota; class Terriglobia; order Terriglobales; family Acidobacteriaceae; genus JABCYV01. The sequence goes on from CATPBY010000121.1 coordinate 707, forward strand.
GCCTGCTCGAGATCCGCAATCAGGTCATCGGCATTTTCGATTCCTACGGAAAGGCGGATCATCTGGTCGGTTACGCCCATCGATTTGCGATGTTCGGTCGAGATCATGGCGTGCGACGTCAGCACCGGAATGCAGACCAGGGAATCGACGCCGCCCAGGCTTGGAGCCAGGATAAACAAGCGCAACGCTTCCGCAAGCCGGCGGGCGTCTTCGCCGCTTCCATCGATTTCGAAGCTGAGAACTCCGCCGCCACCGTGCATTTGCTCCATGGCCAGCGCGCGCTGGGGATGGTCTTCTAGAAACGGATAATGCACGCGCCGCACTTTGGGATGCTCAGCCAGGAATCGGGCGATGCGCAGGGCGTTCTCATTGTGACGCTGCATCCGCACCGCCAGCGTCTTCATGCCGCGCAGCAATAGCCAGGCGGCGTGCGGGTCCATCACTCCGCCCAGCGTAGTGCGGGTTTCATGGATTTTCTGGATCAGATCGCGGCGGCCGGCAACGATGCCGCAGATCAAGTCGGCGTGGCCGCTGAAATATTTCGTGCCCGAATGCATGATGAGATCGATTCCCAGGTCTGCGGGGCGCTGGTTGATAGGAGTTCCAAAAGTGCTGTCGATGAAAGCGATCAGATTGTGTTTTTTTGCCAGTCCGCCGAGATGGCGCAGGTCGACCACGCGAAGCGTGGGATTCGTCGGTGATTCCAGATACAACAGTCTGGTGTTGGGCCGAATGGCGCGGGCATGCTGTTGGTACTCGGTGGTATCCACAAAAGTGGTTTCGATGCCGAGTTTCGGCAGCCACTGGCTGAAAAATTTTGTGCTGCCTCCGTAGATGTCGCGCTGGGCCACAATGTGGTCGCCACTTTTCAGCAGGGCAAGGATTGAGGTGGTAATGGCGTTCATTCCGGACGCAAACAGGCGCGCTTGATCGGTACCTTCCAGCTCCGCGATAGCGGCTTCGACCACCGTATGCGTCGGGTTGCCGTAACGGGTATAAAACATGTCGGTGCTGGTTGCGCGAAGTTGCTGTTCGTTGTCGGTAACCTCGAAAGTGGAAGTCTGATAAATCGGAGTGGAAACCGGACCATTCTTCTTGCTGAGGTCAGCGGCCCCGCGGACGGCTTCAGTTTCCGGACGATGCTGATGCCTTTTCATGGAGACTCCTCGCAGCGCGCGTTTCAAGGGTAACGTTTCAATCGCATGCCGGGCAAGGGTGAAGGTATGATGCGCTCATAGCCTTTATAATCCCCAACGTTATGCAGATGGACATCAAGAACCGGGTCGCGATTGTGGCGGCGTCGAGCCAGGGCATCGGCCGGGCGGCGGCGGAGGCTTTCGCTGCCGAGGGTTGCCGGGTAGCGATGTGCGCTCGCAACCCGCAGACATTGCGGGCGGCGGCCGAAGAAATACGAAGGCGACATAACGCTGAAGTGTTTGAACAAAATCTCGACGTAACTGATCCCGACGCAGTTCACGGTTTCGTGGATGCGGTAATCGCGAAGTTCGGTGGCGCTGACATTTGCGTTACCAACGCGGGCGGCCCGCCAGCCAAGGGATTCCTTGCTGCTAGTCTTGAGGAATGGCATAAGGCTGTGGACGCCAATTTTCTGAGCACAGTTTATTTCGCCCGCGAGGTCATTCCCCAGATGCAGCGCAAACGCTGGGGCCGGATTATCACCATTACTTCCATTACAACCAGGCAGCCCGTGGCCGATCTGGTACTTTCCAATGCAGTTCGGGCGGCGGTAGTGGGTCTGGTCAAGAGCCTGGCCAACGAATTTGGCAAAGATGGAATTCTCGTCAACAATGTAGCGCCCGGATACACCGCCACCGACCGCCTCAAGGAACTGGCAAGGAGCCGGTCTGCGGCTTTGGGAAAAAGCGAAGCGGAGATATTTGACGCATGGGCTGCTGACGCGCCTCTCCAACGCCTGGGCGAGCCGAGGGAAGTCGCGGATGCGATCGTGTGGCTGGCATCGGAGCGGGCGTCTTACATTACAGGTCAGACGTTGCTGGTCGATGGAGGAATATACAAAGGGCTGTAGCATTTTTTCGTTGCGAACTTTGCCGGTTTCTTAGCGGCCTTTGCGCTTAAAGTAATTGAAGATCTGAAGACTGGAATTGAAAACGCCGGCCCACCGAGGAAGGGAAAACAAAATGGCAAAGACGAAAGCTGCAAGAAAGTCCGCGAAGGCAAGAAAGGGAACGCGCTCGCCAAGGCAGGCAAGAGTCAAGAAAGAGGAGCTGAAACATGTTCCCTGGAATACAGTCGAGTTGGAGGAATTGAATCCTTTACTGCAGCGCCAGTTCGTCGTAGGCGGGAACATCATGCTGGCCCGGGTCTTGCTTAAAAGAGGATGCGTTGTTCCGGAGCACAGCCATCACAACGAGCAACTCACTTACATCCTGGAAGGTGCCCTGAAGTTCTGGATCAACGGCAAGGAGATCGTGGTCAACGCGGGCGAGGTACTGACGATTCCGCCGCATATGCCGCACAAAGCGGAAGCACTTGTGGACACCGTCGATTTGGATGTCTTCAATCCACCGCGCGAGGACTGGATCAACAAAACCGACAAGTATCTGCGCAAGCCCGAGCTCAAACCAACGGGGACTCCGCACATCGTGGGCTGACGTTCCCATAAAGCGAAAACTCAGCGTGAAGCGTGCCTGGTTCTGTCTGCTATCCTGAGTGAGCTTCCAGCCACAGATCTCATACACCATGGGCACTGAGTCCAAAGTCGATGATATTTTGCTTCGCTGTATTGGTTGCGGTGCGCTGACCCCAGTGTCGGAATCCGGGCTCGCTTGCGCGCGGTGCGACGATATACTCGAAGTTGTCTTTCCGCCCGCGCCTGATGCTGCAGGGAAACTGAATTTCGATGCGGACGCTCTCAGGTCTGTGTGGCTGGAACGCCGCGCTTCGCATCTTCCCGTCGATGAGAGTGGAGTGTGGCGTTTTCGTGAAGTTTTGCCCGCGCTCGGAGAAGGACATTCGCCCATCACTCTGGGCGAAGGCAACACTCCGCTTTACGAGCTTTCACGATGCGCCAGCTCGGCTGGAGTCCGAACGTTATACGCCAAGCATCTGGGAATGAATCCCACCGGGTCGTTCAAGGATACGGGGATGACGGTGGCCGCATCTTTTGCCCGCCAGGATGGTTTCCGATGGGTAGCCTGTGCTTCCACCGGAAACACTTCCGCTTCGATGGCGGCGTATGCGGCGCGCGGAGGAATGCGCAGCCTGGTGCTGATTCCGGATGGAAAAATCTCCTGGAGCAAACTTTCTCAAGCCCTCGACTACGGCGCCATCACCTGTCAGGTAAAGACTGATTTCGATGGCTGCATGGGGCTGCTGAACGAGATCGTCCGCCGGATGCCGATATATTTGCTGAATTCGATCAACCCTTTTCGTTTGGAAGGTCAAAAAACTGTAGCTTACGAATTGCTGGAACAGTTCGACTGGCGCGTGCCGGACCACGTGATCGTTCCCGGTGGAAACCTGGGGAATTGTTCCGCTCTGGGAAAAGCTCTGGTAGAGATGCAAGCACTGGGTTTGATCTCAACTCTGCCGAAACTTTCCGTAATCCAGGCGGAAGGTGCGAATGCCCTCATCCGGACGATGCGTGAAACTGGCGGCAAAAAATTAATCCGCGTGCAAGCCGATACGATGGCCACCGCTATCCGTATTGGAAATCCCGGATCATGGAAGAAGGCGGTGCGGGTGCTGGAAGCCACAGGTGGAACGGTGGAGCAAGTGAGCGAGGTCGAAATCGCGCTGGCCAAGGCGGAAATCGGGGCGGACGGCATTGGGTGCGAGCCGGCTTCAGCGGTAACTCTTGCCGGACTGAAAAAGCTGGTGGCGCGTGGCTTCGTGGAGCGCGAGGAAACTGTCGTGCTGATCCTGACCGGACACTTGCTCAAAGATCCCGACTTTACGCTGAAGTTTCATCGCGGAGATTTGTTCGCGGGAACGGCGCACGAAAGGGAGTCGAAAGTACTGACCTCGCAACAGCGCGCCCCCATAGTGCTGGACGCTACAGTGGAGGCAGTACTGAAGGTTTTGGAGACGGCGGAGAAGCAGAACTGAGACTGAGGCGCTCCATTCGATCGGGATGAAAAGACCAGCATGAAAAGCAGTCGCGGGCGTGGAGATACGTCGCTTGAACTATCATTACCCGCAACCTCCGCCAACCTGGGCCCGGCCTTTGATGCCGCCGCGCTTGCCTTCAACTTGTTTCTGAAAGTGCGGGCGCGAGCGGCAAACGAGTTCGCCATCATCGCTCGCGGGCGGGATGCAGAAATCTGCGGCCGAATTGAGCGGCATTTGATTCTGACAACTTATCGGGAAGTCCTGCAGGCGGAGGGCAAGAAAGTACAGCCGCTTGCTCTGGCCATTGAGAACCGGATTCCGATTGGGAAGGGCTGCGGCTCCTCGGCAGCCGCGCGACTGGCTGGGATCGCCATGGCGGTACATTTTGGAAATTTAAACTGGCCAGACATCCGGATTGTCGGCGAAGCTTCGGTGCGTGAGCATCATCCCGACAACGCCGCCGCTTGTTGGATGGGCGGTTTGGCGGTGGCACGCATGTCCAGCAGTGGCGAAGCGCAGTTCGCGCGTATTCTGCCAAAAGGGAAGTGGCCGCTGTTGCTGGCGGTTCCTCAGGAGGCCCTGTCAACTGAGCACGCGCGTCGAGTTTTGCCGGCTCAATATTCCCGAGCGGATGCGGTCACGAACGTTCAGAATTCCATGTTGTTGCTCGCGGCTTTCGCCCAGGGCAGTCCAGACTTACTGGCGGCGGCGCTGGAGGACCGTCTCCACCAGCCTTATCGGGCTGCTCTTTGCCCACTGCTCCCGGCGATGCAGCGACTCGACCGGACTTCTGACGTTCTGGGAGTGGCCCTTAGCGGGGCGGGACCCTCGGTATTAATGTTTCTGAGGGCGAACGCCAAAATGAACCAGGTGAAGGCGCGGGTGAAGACCCATCTTCACGCCAAAGGACTTTCGGCTGAGCTCCTTTCTGCAGAAATTTCCCCCCGCGGAGCCCGCGACGGTGGTGGTCTTTTAAGAAGCCTCAAACCGCGTCGTTCATAATTTGGAGAATGGTCGTACGATGACGTTTTTTCACCGCATGGGACGAATCTGGGCGTTCTCTCTTGCGTTGGCAAATTCACTGGTGGCGCTGTCGCAACCGCCCGCGGATATTATCCAGATCAGCAATATCAAAGCGGAAATATTTTTTCTTTCGGCCGACGAAATGGCTGGCCGCAGGACCGCGAGCCATGAAGCCCAAATCGCTTCCAACTATATTGCGTCTGAGTTCATGCGCTTTGGCCTCAAACCGCTGGGCGATGATGGAACTTATTTTCAGAATTTCGACCTGGTAACAGCCTGGCCGGACAATGAGAATCTGGCTTTGGCTGTTCGCCGGAATGGCGTGGAAAAGAGCTATCAGTTAGACCATGACTTCAACATGGCCGATATTCTTGAGAGCAATAACCCTGCGACTGCCATCGGTCCCCTGGTCTTCCTCGGATATGGCGTAAACGCGCCAGAATACAACTACAACGATTTTGCCGGAATCGATCTTCACGGCAAGATTGCCATGGTGCTCACACATGAGCCCCAGGAATCCGATGCGAATTCCAGGTTCAAGGGCAAATGGAACACGATTCACGCCTACGATGTTTACAAATATGAACAAATCCGAAAGGCTGGCGCGGCAGGCCTGTTGGTTGTAACTCCGCATAATCCTCCTGAAAGACCGGGCAGCGCTCCGCGCAATTGGACTACGCCAGCTGCGCTCATCGCGCTGGCTGGGAATATGTGGGATTTGCCCATTTTTGCGATCAACGAAGAAACTGCACACGAACTGCTGAGCAATTCCCGTAAGATCGCCACGGGGTTAAAACAAACAATCGACGAACACTTGACTCCGCAGTCTTTTGAAGTTCCGGACACTATAGTCTCGATGAAGAAAGCGCTCAAGGACCGGCAAGTGGTTCACGGCCGCAATGTGATCGCGCTGCTGGAAGGCTCCGATCCCGTATTGAAGCATGAATATGTGGTGATCTCCGGACACTACGACCATGTTGGTGTTGTCCAGGGACGGATTTA
>CATPBY010000122.1 GCA_955652845.1 uncultured Terriglobales bacterium
ACAATTTCATAAGACTTTCGCAGGGACAGGCCCCCTCGCCTTCCGGCCGAGCGCGCCGGTTGTTTTCGAACGGACAGGAGACCGATTGCCATCAAAACCTGATACAAACGCTTACTGGCGCATGGGTGGAGTCACCGTCGGCGCGGTGGAAGACTACCTCTATTCCATGCTTCCGCCGCGCGACGAAGTCCTCGCCGAAATCGAAGCGGAAGCAGCCACGCGTAAAATCCCCATCGTTGGTCCCGCCGTGGCCCGCATACTGTATCAACTGGCGCTCATGATCAAAGCCCGGACTGTTTTTGAAATGGGATCGGCGGTAGGGTATTCGACGATCTGGTGGGCACGCGCGGTCGGGGAAAGCGGACGCGTAATCTACACCGATGGCGATCGCAAAAATGCCGAACAAGCCCGCAAATATTTCGAGCGAGCCGGCGTCACCAAACAGATCACCATTAAAACCGGCGATGCGCTGGAGCTGCTTTCCGAGGAGAAGCAGGAGTTCGACATCATCTTCAACGACGTCGACAAAGAAGATTACCCGCGGGTTTTTAAGCTGATATTGCCGCGCCTGCGCAAAGCCGGCTTATTCGTAACTGACAATGTTCTGTGGAGCGGCAAAGTCGCGGAGAACAGTCCCACAGAAAAGTCGACGAAAGCCATCCTGGAATTCAACCGCCTGCTCTACAACTCGACGGATTTATTCACCACAATCCTGCCAATCCGCGATGGCATAGCGGTAGCCATAAAACGCTAAACCGGATTAATGCAGGCGCTCGCGCCTCCACGAAGAGCCGCCCTCGACTCTCCGCCCGAGCGAAGCTCGAATCGAAGTTCAAATCGACTTTACGGGAATCAAGGTTAAATCCTCCACCAGCCCGACTTCCTTCTGCAGAAATGGTTCCGCATACGTAACCCCTCCCAACATCCCGTAAAACCGCGCCATTCCATCGATGCGTGCGCGAATTTCAGCCTGGGCAGGGAAGAGGTCTCTTCCTGCTTCCTGATCGCTGAACTGTGATTTGTAAGCCATCAGCGCCTGAAAACGAGCCTCGAACTGATCTGTGATGTCCACCACGAATGTAGGCCGGGTGTCATAGTAGAGAGTGGCATAGACGATTTTGAATGGCCGGTGCGCCCCGGTCCCACTCTTGATAGCTTCGCTGAAAGAGGAGTGCTGAACACTGAGCTCCTGATTCACATCCAGCTTTGCCAGTCCCGCCAGGAAGCACGCTTCGTACCCCAGCACTGACGCCGTATAGTGGTCCGGATGCCGGCCTTTCCAGTAAGGGAGTATCACCACTCGCGGCCGCTGTTCACGAATGACCTCCGCGACCTTGAGCCGATTCTCCCACGTGTTCTCGACGCGCCCGTCGGGAATATCGAGAGCGTGCCGCCAGGAGACGCCGAGAATCTTCGCTGCTTCCGCCGCTTCCCCCGCCCGGTCTTCGGCGGTACCGCGGGTTCCCCTCTCGCCTTGAGTGAGATCAAGAATCCCAGTGCGATGCCCGCGCTGGGCCATCTTCAGCAACGTTCCGCCGCAGGTTTGCTCTACGTCATCACGATGGGCAGCAATGGCCAGGATGTCGAGTGGGACATGTAAGTCGCTCATTTGTTTACCACAAGAGGGCACTCAGCGAAGAGTGAAAAACCGGCCTACTTCTTTCGCTCTACCAGAAATCTGGCCAACGACTTCAAGGTATCGGCTCTCACGCCAAAGTTATCGAGCGACCTTAAGGATATTTCCACCAGTTCGTCCGCTTTTTTCCTCGATTCGTCAATCCCAAACAGCGCGGGATAGGTAGCTTTTTCCGCCGCGGTATCTTTGCCGGCAGTCTTGCCCAACTGCTCGGACGTCTGGGTAACGTCAAGCACATCGTCTACGATCTGAAACGCCAGTCCGATCGATTGTCCAAACGCTCGCAGGCTTGCGACCCCCGAATTCTCCGCTCCCGCAAACAATCCACCACTGACCACGCTGGCCGTAATTAAAGCAGCGGTTTTTGAACGATGAATATACTCCAGCATCTTAATGTCAGGCTTAGTGTGTTCAGCCTCCAGATCCACGACCTGGCCGCCGATCATGCCGTCCACCGTGCCTGTGCCGCGGGCGATCTCTTCGATGATGCGCACCCTTGCTTCTGCTGGACAACGCAGCCGCGCCATCACCTCATAGGCTTGCGTCTGCAAGGCGTCTCCGGCCAGGATGGCAATCGCTTCGCCGAACACCTTGTGACAGGTGGGACGTCCCCGGCGCAGATCGTCGTTATCCAGCGCCGGCAGGTCATCGTGAATCAGGGAATAAGTGTGAAGCATCTCCAGTGCTGCCCCCAGGTCTTCAATTCCGGGGGGGAGGGAACCGGCGACCATGCGACCAGCCTCCATGCAGAGAACAGGCCGCAGGCGTTTGCCGCCGGCAAACACACTATGGCGCATGGCTTGATGAATGGAAGCCGGATGCCCCGTCGCTGCCGGCAGCAGGCGTTCCAGAGCCGCGTCAGTAAGCACGCGACCCTGCTCCAGGGTTTCTTCGAGCATGCAGGTCTGAGTATAAACAAATCGTTGAAACTCGCTGTGGGCGTCCCGACCGAGACCAGGCTGCACTAAAAAAAGACGCCCACGCAGGCGTCTTTCCAACGGTCTGTAACTAGGCAGCTAGACAGCTAAAGATTCCGGCTGAGACCGACTGCGCATCACGGCTTTGAGAATGCCCGTCGTATCCTGCGACGGGCAGATGTCGGCAGCGCCGGCAGCCAGGGCAGCGGTCCACATCTCTTCGTCAGCCAGGCGGTGCGTGCACACGAACGAGACTGCGGGGAATTCGTGCGCCAGGCGTCCCACTTCCGAGATGGGCGCGATTTCCATGTCCAAAATTGCAACTTGAGGATGATGTTTGGCAATGCTGGTCCGCAATTCGGTGACCGATCGTGCTTCCTTCACCGAGCGGAACGAGTTGCGCAAGTCAGCGGCCAGAGACTGCACGATCACCGGATCGCTTTGCAGGAGAACAACGCTTAAGGACTGCATACATGCTTCCCTCTAAGATTCACCGTCGTCAACGGCACGACTTGCTGCCACACCTTCCGCGAGGGCAGCCGGTGCGGCAGACATTGGATTCTTGCGAGTGACGATGAAGGCCCGTGCCTACCTTCTGCCCGCAGCCTTTTCAGTCAGAGACTCGAGCGGTTCTGCCTGAAGCTTTCCATTCTGCTTCAGCAGGATTTCTACTTTGCCCTCCGCTTCTTCCAGTTCTTTGCGGCAGGCCGCGGAGAGCTGCATCCCCTCCTCAAAAAGCGTCAGAGATTTTTCCAGGGGCACTTCCCCCTTCTCCAGTTCATGCACAATCTTCTCCAGACGCTGGAGGCATTCTTCAAACTTTGGCAACGGAAGCTCCTGGAGTCATTTTAGTCCACTTCGGACCAGGGTGTGTCAACTGAAAATTGATTGGAGCAGAAACGCTTCCCAGAATTAGACGGCGGCGGGGCGGGAAGTTCCCAGCGCTTCCAGCACGTCTACTGCCGAGGTATAACGGCCCTGGGGCGCGCTGATCTGGGCGCCCTGCACCATCTGCCGGACCGCTATCAGCATCTCGCGAGCAATGGCAATCCCCTCCTCGCGCGCGGCCTCCGGAGACTTGGCGCGGGCCATGCGTTCCAGAATCGCATCAGGCAGCGATACCCTGAGCTCGTTTTTCATGAACTCGGCGTTACGCACGCTTACTAGCGGCCAGATTCCGGCCACAACAGGAATCCGGCAATGATCGATTCGCCGCAGGAAAGTTTCCAGCAATGACAGATCGAACACCGGCTGGGTGACGGCATACTCCGCTCCCGCTTCCACTTTGTATTCGAAGCGCCGGATTTCTTCGTCCAGGTCGGTGAGGCCGGGATTTGCGCCCACTCCAATGACGAATGAGGTGCCGGCTCCGATGGGGTTGCCGCCAATATCCAGACCGCGGTTGAGATTGTGGACGATATTCACCAATCCAATCGCATCCACGTCAAAGACGGCAGTGGCATCCGGATAATTGCCCATCTTCGGAGGATCGCCGGTGATGCAGATCAGGTTGCGGATGCCGGTCGCCGCCGCGCCCAGCAAATCCGATTGAATGCATAGGACATTACGGTCCCGGCAGGTGTAATGCAGAATCGCTTCAATGCCGACCTCTTGCTGCACCAGCAGTGAAAGAGCCTGGTTGCTCATGCGTGCCGAAGCCCGCGGACTGTCGGGAATATTGATGGCGTCCACGCCCACCGACTTGAGGAAACGCGCCCCTTCCAGTTCTTTGTGAATATCCGTTCCCTTCGGGGGAACGATTTCTACCATGGTCACAAACTCGCGGGCCGCAAGCCTGGCGCCCAGCCCGGAGCGCCCTTCGAGGGGAAGCAGCGGGGTGGCAGCAGGCGCGGTCTGGCCGCGGGCGTGGGCCGAACCTATCTTGGAGCGTGCTTCGCCCACCCGCAGGGCAGACTTCATCACGCGAATATGCTCCGGCGTTGTCCCGCAGCATCCGCCCACCAGGCGCACGCCGGCGGCAATGAACTTCCGGGCATAACTGGCCATATATTCCGGCGAGCAGAGATAGATGTTGCGGCCTTCCACCGATCTCGGGATGCCGGCGTTGGGCTGCGCTGCCAGTGGGAGGGAACTGACGGCGCGGACGCGCTCAATGGCGTCCAGCATGTCTACTGGGCCAACACTGCAATTGCAGCCGATGACGTCGGCGCCCCACTCGGCGAGCCGTGGAGCAAAAGCTTCCGGAGTTGAACCATCCAGACAGTTTCCATCCTCGTCGATGGTGACCTGGGCCACGACCGGAATTTTGGGATTCACATCGCGGGCGGCGAGCAGCGCCTGATGCAACTCCTCGAGGTAGCCGAAGGTTTCCAGCATGATCAGGTCAACTCCGCCTTCAACCAGGGCTGCAACCTGATTTCGGAACGCCGCGCGGGCTTCTTCGAATGAGGTCTTGCCCAGGGGCTCGATGCGAATTCCAAGCGGTCCGACGGACCCGGCCACCCACACATCAAAACTTTTGGCGGCCTCGCGTGCCAGACGCGCGCCGGTAAAATTGATGTCATGAACCTTTTCGCTCAAGCTGTGGCGGCCAAGGCGGAAAGAGTTTCCTCCGAAAGTGTTGGTTTCAATAATCTCAGCCCCAGCCTGCAAGTAGTCGTGATGAACCGTCCGTACCAGTTCAGGCTGGGATAAATTCAGCTCGTCATAGCAGCGGTTAATAAAAACTCCCCGCGCGTACAGCAGGGTGCCCATGGCGCCGTCACACAGCACCGGGGATTTGTTTAGGCGAGCGATTAAATCTGCATGCATATGCTTGAAGAATATATTTGAGAATACAAGAGGATGGGAGATTTTGCATCCGGCTGCGGCGTTGCGGCAGGCGCTCAAATTCGCCGTTAATTACTCTGCTATAATCAAAGTTTTTGCATCTAAATCTCCATCCTTCATGCTCTTCGGGGTACCAGTTTGAAGAGAACTTCGATTGCTTTTGCTGTTCTCATAGCCAGTAGTGTGGGTATTG
>CATPBY010000123.1 GCA_955652845.1 uncultured Terriglobales bacterium
GGCATCCTGCTGCGCGAAGGCGCAAACCGCGAACAGAATCACGCAAATTAAAGCTGGGGAGCGGTTCATATGTTCCTCACAGAATCAGCGTATTTTGATTTTTTGCCGGGCGCCCGAGAAATCTCGAGCCACCCGTTCCAGAACGCTGAGTTGAAATTGAGTTACCTAATAATAATCCCGGATAACCTTTGAATCGTATTCGGTGGAAAGGGTTGGCTTGTCAGCAAGTTAAGAATCGAATACAGTAAGCAGTCCCAAGATAGTGGGCATTTTCTACATTATGCTGATTTGCGCCTGATGGATCAAACTCCCTCAAAGCTCGATCTTGCGTCCATCATTATTCCCTGCGACCTGGTTACAAAAATCCTGCAAGCACGTCGAACCGACGTGCAGTGCAGCTTTTCCCGGACACATCTACTTCGGAGGAGATTCTGGCATGCCTCGTAATCTTAGGGTCCTGCTCACCCTGCTTGGCTGTAGCCTTTTGGCGTCGGCGCAAACTGCCGAGGAGTTGGTCAATAAGAATATTCAAGCTAAAGGCGGGCTGGAGAAGATGAAAGCTATCAGGACGGTCCGGATGACCGGCAAGATGGACGGTCCTAATATTCCTCCCGCAAGAGTAAGTCAGGAAAACATGCGTCCGAGGATGGTGCGGGAGACCTTTGCCATTCAGGGCATGACCGCGGTGCAAGCCTACGACGGGTCTACAGGCTGGCAAATTCAGCCCTTTGGGGGCAAAAAGGACCCCATGCTCATGGGAGACGACGATATGCGGGACATCCTGATTGACGCTGACTTCGATGGGCCGCTCGTGGGCTACGAGGAGAAGGGAAATAAAGTCGAGTACCTGGGACATGACATTGTCGATGGCGATGACGCTCTCCGGCTGAAGGTCACGCTCAAGAATGGTGACATCGTCTATTACTACCTTGATCCGGACACATTCCTCGAAATCCGCAAGGAAACCCAGGAGTTTATTCGCGGGTCCATCCGGGAGAATGTCATCGATTTCGGCTCTTACAAGCAGGCGAGCGGCGTGATGTTCCCGTTCTCAGTTGCTTCGGGACCCAAGAACGATCCCAGTTCCTGGCAATATGTCACCTACGAAAAGATTGAAGTGAATGTGCCGTTGGAAGCTTCCGAGTTCGCGGTCCCTGCGTCCCTCAAGAAGGAAGCGCCTCAAAAGCAGGAAGCTGCGAAGAATTAACCGGCCCATCGTCTAGCAATGACTCGAAATTCCTCAGAGGATTCTTACAGATGACTTTTAGCGCACGCTGTGTCCGGAACCTGGGATTAGCCATCGCAACATTGTTCATTTCGCTTTCCTCTCTCGCCCAGCAACCAGTCAAGTTTGATGCCGCCACGATTTCAGGGCTTCCGGCTCGCAATATCGGCTCCGCTACCATGAGCGGGCGCGTCGCGGCAGTTACGGCGATCAATGAAAATGGGCGGGTGACCGTTTTTGCGGGATCGGCGAGCGGTGGCGTATGGAAATCCGTTAATGGTGGACTGACCTTCAAACCAGTATTCGACCGGGAGAATGTCCAGTCTATTGGCGCGGTTGCTATCGATCCGTCGAACTCGAAGATCGTCTGGGTTGGCACGGGAGAGTCATGGGTGCGAAATAGCGTTTCGGTTGGCGATGGAATCTATAAGTCCACCGATGGCGGTGAAAACTGGACAAACATGGGATTACAGGACTCCGAACACATCGCGAAGATTCTGGTAGATCCCAAGAACAGCAACACGGTTTACGCCTGCGCCACCGGTCACTTGTGGGACGACAATGACGAACGCGGAGTCTACAAGACCTCGGACGGGGGCAAAACCTGGAAGAAAGTTCTCGCCGGAGCCAACCCTTCCACAGGTTGCGGGCTGATCGCGATGAGTCCGCTCGAACCCAATACTATTTTTGCCTCCCTGTGGGATTTCCGTCGAAAAGGTTGGACTTTCAGGTCGGGCGGCCCGGGAAGCGGAATGTATAAATCGACGGACGCCGGCGAGCACTGGACGGAAATTAACGACAGCAACAGCAAGGGACTACCGGAGAAGCCCTGGGGCCGGGTAGCGCTGGCCGTAGCTCCCGCCAAACCCCAGGTTGTCTATGCCAACATTGAATCGAAAAACAGCGCGCTGTTTCGCTCCGACGACGGCGGGAAGACCTGGAACCGTTTGGATTCCAGCCGGTTTATGATCTGGCGGCCTTTCTATTTCGGCAACCTGATCGTCGATCCTAAAGATGAAAACAAGATTTTCAAACCGGATGGTCCGCTGCTACTCAGCGTTAACGGGGGACAGAGTTTCAGCGTGGTTTCCAGTGGCGCTCACGGCGACTTTCACGATTTATGGATCGATTCCGGCAATCCCAACGTGGTTTATGCGGGCGATGATGGCGGCCTGTGGCGCAGTGAAGACGGCGGTACCCGGTGGAAGCACCAGTTCAACCTGCCGGTTTCGCAGTTCTATCATGTCAGCATTGATAATGCGAATCCTTATCGCGTCTACGGGGGATTGCAGGACAACTCTTCCTGGGTGGGTGACTCCTCCTATCCTAACGGTGTGACCAACTCCCGCTGGGAGAATATGTATGGAGGCGACGGCTTCTGGATGTTTGAGGATCCGTCGGATCCGGACTACATCTATGCGGAGTCGCAGGGCGGCGATATTGGCCGGGTTAATCGCTACACTCACGAAAATCGTGATATCCAGCCTCTTCCCGAATACGGGGAGAAAAAGTTGCGTTTCAACTGGAACACTCCCATCCATATGAGCCCCAACGAGAAGGGGACTATCTATATTGGAGCCGAGTTTTTATTCCGTTCCCGCGATCACGGCCAGTCCTGGGAGCGTATTTCTCCAGACCTGACTACCAATGACCCTGAAAAACAAAAACAGGAAGAGTCTGGTGGAGTCACCATCGACAATTCCGCCGCCGAGATGCACACCTCCATCTATTCGATTTCGGAATCGCCGAAGAATGGACAGATCATATGGGTCGGCACCGACGACGGAAATCTCCAGATCACTCGTGACGGCGCGAAGAACTGGACTAATGTTGTGGGGAACGTGCCGGAACTGGGTAAGAATTCCTGGGTCTCCACTGTCGAGGCCAGCCGCTTCGATGAAGCCACCGCGTACGCAACCTTCGATCGCCACACTTTTGGCGATATGAAGCCATACGCGTATAAGACCACCGATTACGGAAAGACTTGGACCGCTCTGCCGGTTCAGCAGAATGGAGTCCGAGGTTACGCGCACGTGATCAAGGAAGACACGGTTGATCCCAATCTTCTTTTTCTCGGAACCGAGGTCGGTCTATGGATTTCCGTTGATGGCGGGCAGCGCTGGGCGCAATACAAAGGAAGCAATTTCCCCGCCGTCGCGGTGCGAGATCTGCTGGTCCATCCCCGCGAAGCGGACCTGGTCCTAGCCACTCACGGACGTGGCATCTGGATTATCGATGACATCTCTCCCTTGCGCGCTCTAACCCCCGATTTAATGGAGAAAGATGCCTCGTTGATCGAAGGAGCGCCAGCCGTCCAGTATTTCAACGCCAACGGCGGCTGGCCCGAAGGGGACGAAACCTATGTGGGCCCCAGTCGTCCGACCGATGCTTTTATTACTTACTATCAGAAACGGCGACACATTTTCGGAGACCTGAAGATCGGAATCTTCGATCAGGATGGCAAGTTGCTCTACACCGTGAGCGGCGGCAAACATCGTGGCGTGAATCGCGCCGCGTGGTCCATGCGCCTAAAACCACCGGTTGTTCCACCCGCGGCCAGTGCCCTCTTCGGCGCAACTCAGGGTCCGCGTGTCCTGCCGGGCACCTACACCGTCAAGCTCACTAAAGGCGACCAGGTTTACACTTCACAGCTCAAACTGGTCCTCGATCCCCGCGCCAAGTTCACCGTCGAAGACCGCAAAGCGCAATTTGACCTGGCGATGAAGCTTTACAAATTACTTGGCCACATGAGCTATGCCGCGAGCGCCATCGGAAGCGTGCGTGAATCTGCCAGCGCTCGCGCCGCCAAGCTCTCGGAAAAGGATCCGCTGCGGATCCGGCTGCAGCACCTTGGCGACGAATGCGAAAATCTTCGATCGAAAATCGTAGCCACCAAAGAAGGAGGCATGATAACGGGAGAAGAGCGCATCCGGGAACATCTGGGAACACTGTATGCCAACGTTAACAGCTACGAAGGCCGGCCCGGTGATTACCAGGTTGCGCGGGCGACCTCACTTGGACGCGAACTGGAAGATGTGATCGTCGATTTTCGCAAGCTGACCGACAAGGAACTGCCGCCAATCACTGCCGGGTTAAAAAAGAAGAAGCTCGAAGCTATAACTGTTCCCAGCGAAGCCGCGTGGGAGAAACGCCAGCAGCAGGAAGGGGCGTCCGGTAAGATGGCGGCCACGGATTTTTTCGAACGGGATTAGAGCAGCACAGCTGTAC
>CATPBY010000124.1 GCA_955652845.1 uncultured Terriglobales bacterium
CAAATCGACCCAGTTTAAGGTCTTCGGCTTTGTAGACCACTCCCATACCGCCGCCACCAAGCTTCTCGACGATACGGTAGTGAGAGATGGTCTGACCGAGCATGGGGACCTGGTGTCGTCGCAATCTTAGTGCCCAGAGACAGGCGAGTCAATGAATACAACGATAGTGCATTCCAGGTTCATGCCATCTACAATTTTGCCGTGCGCTATCCCGAGCGACGCCGGTTTTCACGCAGCGCAAGGAATTTAATCATCACTGAAATTAAGGAACGACGGTTGACGGCTGTCCCTGACGAACACTGGATGGAAGAAGCCTTGCGCGCCGCGCAGCGAGCCCTGGAAAGTGGCGAGGTGCCGGTGGGCGCAGTTGTGGTCTGCGACGGAAAAATTGTCGGCCGGGGCTCGAATCGGAATCTAACGGACTGCGATCCCACTGCACACGCCGAGATTGTGGCGCTTCGCCAGGCGGGTGTCGCGCGCGGCAACCATCGCCTGGAAGACTGCGAGCTGTTTGTTACAATTGAGCCGTGCGCGATGTGCGCCGGGGCTATGATTCACGCTCGCCTGAAGCGCCTGGTATACGGCGCAGACGACCCGAAAGCAGGCGCTGTTGGTTCCGTGTTGGAGGTGCTTAATCACCCCCGGCTGAACCATCAGATGGAGGTACGCGGAGGCGTGCTGGCCGGCCGTTGTGCAGAAATGTTGCAGTCGTTCTTTCGAACTCGACGCTAGTTGAATGCGGTCGCACGTCGGGACCGGCGGCTGCGATGGAATGCGGGCCTTGTCATTGCCTGTCGTGTCGTCCGATCGAACGAGGAATCCAGCTGTAAGAGAGCTGATAGCTGAAAGCTGACGGCTCTACAGACGCGGAGAGGTGCGTGAGTGGTTGAAACGATCCGCCTCGAAAGCGGACATACCTTAACGGGTATCGGGGGTTCGAATCCCTCCCTCTCCGCCATATTTTTTAAGATCCGCATAAACACTGGGCTTGAAATTGTTGATGTCTCTTGCATACTCCTGTGTATACCTTCTGGAACGGGGTATCCCGGGGCAGCATGGGGCTGGTCAAGATCACGAAACGAGTCCAGATCGACGGCAAGGGCTGGCGGTTCTGCAAAGTCGTTAAGGGGAACAATGGCAAGCTCAGGCCCCACGTTGTTCTGATCGACCGGCAGGAAGCAACTCACTCCGCAGGCCGCTACACATCGACTTTATTCAGGACGGTCGGCGCAAGCGTCTGGCTGCGGGCGCATCTGCGGCTGAGGCAGCGACCGCGGCAGAGCAGCGGACACGCATGTTGACCGCTCACAAGGCTGCTGCCGATACTGGTATCACTCTCCCACAGGCCAAGCCTGCGCCGGGGAGCCGACCGCTCCGAGACACCATCGATACTTACCTGCTCGAAGTCAAAGCACACAAGAAACCGAAAACTTATAGCGCGTACCGCACGGCACTGACGTACTTTCTCGAATCCTGCCACAAGCAAGCGGTTGAAGACATCACGCGGACCGATCTGCTCGCTTTCATCACCTTCGTCCGCAAGAAGGGTCAGAGTGATCGCAGTGTCACCAACAAGTTCGAGAGCGTGATGTCATTTCTGAAGCAACAGAAAATCACAGGGCTGATCGGGAAGAACGACCGACCTACGTTCACTGAGGAAGAAGTCTCGGTCTACTCACAGGATGAGTTGGACAAATTCTTCGCCGCATGCACTGAGCAAGAGCGGCTTTTGGTAGATACGCTCAATGGGAGTTTCTGTTGCAGGCGAGCGATGTAGCATCCAGCACTCCACAAATCGGATTTACCCTTACACTGGGAGGTTAAGAGGTCAAGTCACCAATAAACGGTGGCAAAGAAAAACGCGTGACTTGAATACTTCCTCACGGCGCTGCCCCTCAAACGGATATAATTCCTGGCTTGCTAAAGTCACACAACATTCACGAGCTGCTTCGTTGGCACCGCCTCTTCGATGGAGTATTAAGCAGAGTGGCGAAGAAGGCAAATTTCGATCCGTCCTATGTCAGCCGGGTTGCCAACGGACACCGCTTGCACTAACGTCACGACAGGTAGTAGTTCAAAGTAATCGAGAGCGCTTTTAGGCTCGGCACATCACAAAACAGTTCCAGCGCGCAGGTATAATCGCGCTTCATGGATTGGGGTATTCGAGAGTGAGTCGAGGCGCTGAGGCGAGAAATAGCCGAAATCCAGAAGCTGAATCTAGCGTATTTGAAAGCGCCCAGAGCGGACTTGCGGCAATGAACGATCACGAGAGACGCCAACAGAGACTGTAACCCACTTCAGTTGAAGATGGCGCAAACGTTCTCGTTGTTTGCCATCGATCCGCCTCCTCGAATCGCAGGGGACCGCCGCTTATTGGGAGGCCTGGCGAACGTTGGCAATCAACTTTCCCAAGAACGATATGCCGCGCGTGCCGGAACACTGGTGCACCTATGGGACCACTATAAACCGAATTCTAAGTTCGGGGTTGACGTGGACGTGGAAAGGTTTTGGTGAAAAATGATGAGGCGCCGGGTCTGTAGATCGAAGGAGTCGAGACACGAATATCCGGTGGACGGTAGTAAGCTGGTTCTCGATTACCAAAGATGTTTTAACTCACTACCGACAGGGCATGTTCTTAACGGCGAGTATCGAGTGATGCGTGTCCTCTTAAACAGAATGGGGAATGGAAGGCGGCCCGGCGTGAGTATGAGCAGACAGTAACGAGCCCGATTCACGCGATTCAAGTCTCAGCGAGGTGGTGTGAAATAAACCTTTGTGCGGCACTTCGCTCTGCCGTTCTGAAACATAGAGGTGCAGCGCGGTCTCCTGAGAATCATGATGTTCTGAAAGTCGAGGTCTTGGATCAGTGAGGCGCGTGCTATTTGCTGATGCCGGTGTAGGCTGTGCCGTTGGGCAAAGTTGAATGAATAGCCCCAGACTCCACTGACAAAGTGTGGGAAACGCCCTCGCTGCTAGACCATTGCAGCACGTTGAATCGCTTGTCCGCGCGTAAGCTTCGCACGGCTACTCCCCGGAATGTGAGCGGGGTATTAGCCTTGCACGTCTCCGGAGCCTGAGTGGCCTGGAGGAAATAGGCCGAACCAGCGCTGACGACCGTTGCCATTCCGTCTGGTTCAAGAAGAACCGCAGTGCGTTGGTCGACCGCAATATCTCGAATGTGGCGGGCCATGCCATCTTGCAGAATTCGTGCCATGAACACCAGCGTCCGCCCCATTCGATCACGTGCTGAAAAGTGCGTATCAGTAATCACTTCCTTCAAAAGCGGATTGTTCAGGAACTGATGCACAATGGTGACCCGTGGATTGAAAGGATTAGCGAGTGTCTCGGGTGAGGTTAGATCAGGACCATCCGGAAGATCGCCCTGAGCCGAGTACACAAATTCGCCCTGAACAGCCAACCCAGCGCTCGTTCCGCCGATCGGAATATTCCGCGCTATGGCCTCATTCAGAACCTGTTGCACGGGTGTTCCCATCCAGAAGTTGATGTAGTTCGCTTGGTCACCTCCAGCAATGAACACCGCTTCGGCGTTGCGGATTGCCATGGCCACAAACGGATCGGATGCGGCCGGACGATCCGGAATCACGAGTGTCGACACCGAGTTGACGTGACAGAGTCCCTGAATGTAAGGATTGTAAGCGTCGTCTCCACTGGCACGAAGGATGAGAAAGTCGCCACCGCCGGAACGCTCGCACATCCACTGGAACGCCCGATCGAGGTCCTTGCCGCCACCCATCAAAGCGAACCCACCTTGGGTTTTCGTTTGCGCGCCGGTCGGACTTCCAGCGCGAAAATATTTATAGTGCGGACTCTCTGCAAACACGGAACACAGAAAGCACACGTGCATGAGCAGGCCACTCCATGCGAGGCGGAACAACAAACTAGTTCCTTTTATTCGGTAACCTCTACGATTCTTAGATCAGCGGAACCTACAGTTGTTTCTTACCATATGACTTTCGCCCCCAGTTGAATGTGCCGCGAGCCGCCTGATCCGATGACCGGGTTTGACGAAGCGACGTCGGGAGTGAAAACCACGGTTCCAACCGTGCTCGGCACGGCCAAATCAGTGTTCATTGTGAACACGTCAAAATTGGCGTGATTCAGAATGTTGAAAATTTAGCCGCGGAGTTGCAGCTTGATTCGATCGTGCAGCTTCCACGCCCTCGATAAGGAGAAATCCCAGTTGGTGAACCTGGGGCCGCGAAAGACGTTGCGCCCCGTGTTGCCCTGACTTGCGGACGCTGGAGGCGTAATCACGGTATTTCCCGCCACGTAGCATCCGAGATCAAAGCCGTTGGGGCCGCCGAGTTGATCCGCCGCCGCGATAGCGCCCCTGGCGTACGCTTGATTCACGCACAACTGCGCTGCCGGCGTGGCGCCACTGATAACGTCGCCGTTGAATTCAGATTAAATGGAGGAACGGCAGCATTGGGGTCGACGTATGGCAGGGGATTTTTCTGCGACCAGTGAATATTGCCAGCCGGTCCCGTCATGTTCCACCGGTCGTTGAACTCTCCGGTCAAACTAAGGTCATCGGAGAAATCACCCACCGTGAAAGGCTCGCCACTCTGCAGGTTCACTATGCTCGTGGCTTGCCAGCCCTCCAGCATCTGCCACTTCGTCTTGAGCGAGGGCAGGTCGTAAGTCACCGACAAGGTGAAAGGATGGCGTATGTCGTAATCTCCGTTACCGCGTTCCGCCGCGTAATTGTTGCTATCTGGGGGCACGCCAGCCAGGTTGCTGGTGGCTGTATCGATCGCGTGAGCGTAAGTGTAGCCAGCCAGCACATAGAGTCCGCGAGAATACCGCTTTGTTAGCGTCACTTGCAGGGAATTGAAGTTGGAGTTTGACCGGTTGCTGAGATAGTTGAAGAATCCAAGCCAGGGGAAGCAAGGGCCGCCAAAGCCCTGGCCCCCTTGTGTGACCGGACAGTTTGTCGCCAGAGGACGTCCAATGGTTTCCGATCCATCATCATAAAGCGGATTCACCTGGTTGGTGTCAGTAACGCTATCGAGCTTCACTCCGTGATTGGCAACGTAAGCAACGTGCAGCAGTGTGCTCTTCGATAAGACCTGTTGAATATTGAAGTTCCAATTCATCACGTAAGGGGTCTTCAAATGTGGGTCCACAGCGAAGATGTTGCACTGGCTGCTAACGCTGCACACGTTGCCTGAACTTGCGGCATTGGGGAAGATCGTCGGAGCCTGATTCGGCGCAAGCCATTTGGATTTGTGTGCCGTCAGTGGAAATCTGGAGAAACGAGGTGATCGTGCCAGTTGGCTGGTGCGTTACGCCAGCGCCGTCAACGTAGGGAACCCCGCTTGGATTTAGATTCAGTCCGCCACCATTGAACATAAACGTGCGGATCGACGGCTGCTCGAAGATCACGCCGAAACCGGAACGAAAAACGGTCTTTCCCGTCCCAAAGACATCCCATGCCAGACCGATTCGGGGCGAGACATTGTTGTAATTTGTGGGATAGGGCTGGCTGATACCTTGGCCCATCTGCACCAGTCCGCTGGTGGATGTGGGCATGTAATTGGCGAGAAGGTTGTGAGCATCCTTGATCGGGTCCGTTATGTCGTAGCGCAAACCCAGATTCAACGTGACGTGCCTGGAGGCCTTCACGTCGTCTTCCACGAAAAATCCGAAGGACTTCTGGCGTACATCGCGCGCCGGATCCCCATAGAGAAAGCGCCACCGCCGAACATCTCCGGAAATAAAATTCCAGAGGTGGCGGAAGTCCACGCGTCCGCGTCCGTATCCTGCACGGTAGTAATTCACGTCCCCGTACCGGAAAGATCCACCAAAGCGGAAAGTTTGTCTTCCACGTGTGTACGATGCCGTGTCCGGTAACACCCGTGTTCAGGCCGTAGGCCGTGGGATTGACGCTGTGGTCAACCGGAAATATGGCTTCGTTGAAGCTGTTGTAGCTGAACCGCACTTCATTTGACCATGCAGAAGTCGGGGTGGAAGCCAGGCTCACGCCGAAAACTTGCGTGATCGGACTCGTTGTCGAGAGCCACTGTGGGCGCAGCGGAATTGTGTCTTCCTCAGTCTGGGTTGTGTTGGCATAGATAAAGCGCGCGCTGAGCACATTGTTCTTGTTCACGACGAAGTCAGTCTTGGCGACGAGGTTATCGCCCCTGTTGCGGTTGGTGAAATCAAAATTAATGGCCGCGGGATCTCTGCGACATGGTGAATCCCGGGTTTGGCAGGAAGAGCTGCGTCAGCTGCTGGCTCAGCGGATTTACGGCACAGGCCGAAGATGAATCGAAATTTGCTTGGCAATATGCCAGATTGTTCGAATAGTTGGGGTTCGCCGGGTCGAAGTGCTCGATGGCGTCGGGAACACTATAAAGCGCGGAATTAGGGCTGCCGTCAGGGTTCGAAATCCCCCCAGCTTGCTCGCTAGCGAAACGGTAACCGGACTGTCTGTAAGCCCCGGATTGCCGATTTTATCGCGGATTCCCTCATAATCGAAAAAATAGAA
>CATPBY010000125.1 GCA_955652845.1 uncultured Terriglobales bacterium
GTCCTTGCTGTACCAAAGATCAACGCTCTGAATGCCGCGCTTGTCGCCGGGCAGGTCAATGAGGCGGGTTCGGCCGCCGTTGGGAATGCGATTACGTACCGGGACCTCTTCCTGAGTCCCATTTCCGTAGCGCACGACCACCCGATCGAAATTTACTGCGCCCCCTGCTACCCTCAACTGTATTGCCCGGAATGTTCCCCTGGAGCGGCCCACCCTGATGCTGTCATGATCCGTGGCCCCGTCTACATGAGCGTCGCCAAGATGCACCAGGCGAACTCGCTGGGCATACACTGATGAGCAGGAAACAACCGCCAAGAAAAGTCCTAACACCCATCCTCTTTGCTTTTTAAGCATCTCCGGTCTCCAATTGGTGCCGAATTCTCAGTCCCCGAGGTCCCGCTTAACAAACGCTGAGTATTCTACACGCATCCAGCAGAGGTAAAGCAGCAGCGGGGAAGAGACGCGGTGACTGGTCGACGATGGGCACACGACACTCGGGATCGCGAAGTTTCATAGTCCCGTAACATGGCCTGGGTTAGAATCCTGTGGGTTCGGATCCTCCGATCCAGAGAGGAGTTCGCCATGATAGACCCGTACCAGATTTTGCGGCAAAAGGAGTTGGACATCTCGCGTCTGCGACAAGAGATCGAGGCGCTCCACTCGGTGATTCCGTTACTTGTCGAAGATGGCGACTGGGCGGAACACGGGCTGGCGGTAGCTCCGTCCCGCTTGCAGCCGCCGGGAGTTTCCGCTCTGAAATAGCAGTGTTGCAGTGGGCCGCTGGATACTGCTCATTGAACCGAACTGGCTACAGATGAAAAAACATTATTGGCGTTGGTCCCGATCAGCCGTATGGTGCCTACGACAAGAACAAGGATCACGGCCAGCATGACGGCATATTCGGCGATGTCCTGTCCCGCATCATCGCGCCAGAGTTGGGGGAGGAGATTGCTCATAAATTTCTTCCTTTCGCTTCATGACTTCGGGTTTACCGTTTCGGGACCGAGCTGGCAAGGTTACCAAAGTCGCGCTCGCAACAAAATCGTCTAAAGGCAGTTTCGGTGGCGCCGGTGCGGGGCGTCATGCTGGTTCCTTTTTATTATTTTGATTGTTCTTGCTCGGAGATCTACACATGCGTCCGGACACGGCCCGACAAACATTGATTGTGCACGCGCGATCCCTCGCCCCGCTGGAGAAAACGCGGGGCATCGGGATGACGGAATTGTGGAGATGGGGACGACAGATCCTTAATTTTTTACCTAAAAAAGGACGTCATCCCGCGTTTTTTGTAAGGGCGGAACCCTCGCTCGCAATCTCCATAGTGTTTCGCCTCCAGTGGTAATTTGCCTCCAGGGACCCATCATTATTCCCTTGACCTCACTTCGGAATTGGGCGCTAACAAATACAGCAAGTTTGCCTGGAGCTATAGTAGTTTGTTTGTAATAGCTCGATTACTTATTTTGTTAGCGGCCCCGTGGTTTTTTGCCAGCAGGATGGAGCCTATCGCATCTGCGACGCAAGCTCATTCACCGCCGCCACGTCGTAGAATCCCGTCAAGTCGGCGTGACCGGCCAGCGTGTCCCGTTGTTTGCCATCCACCAGAATCTTTACCCGCGTAATTCCGGAAATGTTGGTGGAGAGCGTCTCCACCAGTGAGGCCACCGTGAGCTCCTCGTCCAGCACGCCGGAACGATGGGCGTTAGCGAAAGCCGCATTGGCATCGATCACGGCTAAACCCGGGTCAACCAGATACACGTCGCGGATCTCGGCGCCCGGGCCCAGGGGATGCGAAGAGGACTTGTCCAGATAAACGCCAATTAGCGCCCGCAGCAGTTCCTGCGCCCGCTCCTGGCGGCCTGTGGGCAGCGGGATGTGAGCCGCCTCGGCGCGCAAGACGCCGAGCTCATCGTGAGCAACGTAAAGCGTAACCTGCTCGGTCGGCCCCGAGACCGGAGGCGCTACCGGTCGGGTATCGACATGCGGTGCCTCGACTTGTTCCACCCGGCGCCGCATGCGCCATACGTACCCGCTCATCGCCAATACCACGACCGTCATTGCGGCCACAGCGATCAGTAAGTGGCGGGGGATCATCGTGCCGCTCCTAATTTGTCCCGCACCGCGGCCACGCCGGCCGCTACCGCTTCTGCAACCAGTTGTTGATATGCGGTCGAATTGAGTTCAGAAATTCCGCTGGCCGGGGGCGCAATCTCAATTCCGATTGCAGCCGCGGCGATATTATTCAACGGACGCAAGGGTGCGATCAGCGTGCGCACCGGAACTTGCCGGTTCCCGAACTCAGCGGAGAGGCTGGCTTCCGCGCTTTGGCTGGCAAAACGAAATCCCGCCTGCGCCGTGTCCCAATCGAGAAAAGGTCCGCGATCGCCACCTCCTTGTGGAAGCATTGCAGTGTAGAGGCGTACTCCAGTACCCAGGGACGCGGCGTGCACACAAATGTAGATCTTGGGACGAGCCACGTTGGCCAGGCTGGCACGCTGATCAAGACTGAGGGTGGCATCGCCGTCGCGTAGCACCAGCGTGTTAAGACCATGTGCGTCCAGTTCCTGACGCAGTCGACGGGCGAACGCCAGCGTGACATCTTTTTCGGCTAATTGGTCCGTAAGTGCCGCGCCACGCTCCTCGCCTCCATGGCTTGCGTCCACCACTACGAAATATGGCACTGCTTGCGCAGCCGGTTGTGCCGGCGCAGTCATAGCAGGCGCGGCTGGAGGAGATCCCGCGGGAGCCGCAGGCAGGTTTGAAACCTGGGGCGCAGCCGCAGGCGGAGCCTGAGTCGGTACTGGAGCAGGAGCGATAGTGATGGTACGGCCATCCTTGCTGAAGCTGGCCAATAATGGGGCGCTTCCATTGACCGTGATCTCGGCAGCGCCATTGTTCTCATTGAAATTCGCGGAAGGCATCGCGCTGCTGTCGAAGGTCAGCGTCTGCGAACCCGGCCCCACCAGCGGCTCATGCGTAAACACCATGCGCAATTTTCCTGGTTCCGTGGCAATCATG
This sequence comes from uncultured Terriglobales bacterium, assembly GCA_955652845.1. Classification (GTDB taxonomy): domain Bacteria; phylum Acidobacteriota; class Terriglobia; order Terriglobales; family Acidobacteriaceae; genus JABCYV01. The sequence continues at coordinate 3,016 of CATPBY010000125.1, forward strand.
GGATTAACCGGAGAGCTGAAGTTCATTGTCAGCGTGGGAAGATTCGCTCTAATGATCTGCGCCGTGAAGTGCACAGCCACGTTTCCTATGAAGAGCCGCCGGGAAGCTTCATGGAATGTGACCGGGGTATCAAGAAGCCGCGGCAGCAGAATACTCAACGAAGCTATCGGCACCAGGCCGCGGCCATTTTCTACGAGAAAGCTCGAAGCCAGATCATATTCGTGCCGTTCGATGCGGGCGCGAGTCTCCCCCGCCGTGAACTCCGCTGTTACTGATTTGCAGCGCAGCTTCCAGTGAAGACCATCAGACTTGAGATCAATCCTCGCCAGCGGTTCCAGAATTTCTATTAAACCCACGTAGTCCCGGCCATTGCGTTCGGCGACTGCGAGAGTGTAGCTAGCTGAGCTCGAGTAAATGGAAATCTTCTTCTCATTCGCGGGAGTAGAAGCAAAAATAAAGATGCAGACAAAGACGATGCTGCAAATCGCAAAACATGCAGACAAAACAACACCGGCAGAGCTATGACGATGGCTACTCCAGCGCATAAATGGTCAGGCCGCTGAGCAGCTTGGGATAAAAGTCTGTGGATTTTTGGGGCATGACTTCACCCGCCAGGGCAATCTCTTTTACTTCCTTCATACGAACCGGATTGGTGAAAAACGCCACATTCGCCGCCCCACTTCTTGCCTGGGCCAGCGCTTCTTCGGTGTCGCGAATGTAACGGATGTTTTGCTGGTCGCGAATCGCCTCTTCGGAAATTCCCAGCACGCTCTCCAGAAGAATTTTGTGCAATTGGACCACATCCAGGGATTGCTGGCGCAATGACAGCCCGGCCAGAAGACTGTACGAAAGTGGCTTTGGGCGGTCCAGCAGGAAAACCCGGTCAGCAGTAACTGCCAGCACCGAAGTGCCGGAGCGTCCGCCTTCTCGCAGAATGGCCCGGGCGCGCCCCGCATCAATCGACGAATCAACTTCCTCCACGCTGAAGTAAGGTCCCGCCTTCTCCCGAAAATCACCCGCGGAAAATTGCGCCAGACCATGCACCACGCGATGTGTCGGCAGTATGACCAGCCCCGGACTCTCCATCGGAATGAACGTCATCATCACCAGTTCGTATGGCGCGTATTCCCGCCCTTCCCGCCGAACCTCGGCTTCGTCCGAGGAACGCTCCCGCGGAACCCCGCCAACCTTGGTGGTTGCCGCTGCTCTTCGTTCGTTGCAATAATTGAGAGCGGTCTCGTAGCGATGATGGCCGTCCGCGATCACCAGTTTCTTGTCGCGCATCTTGCTGCGGACAAGGTCGATCAATGCTGGATCGGTCATTCTCCATAGCCGGTGGATCACGCCATATTCATCTCGGACTTCTATCTCGGGCTCGGTCGCCACAGTAAGAAGTCTGTCGATTTCACCCGCTGCATCGCTATACAGCATGAAAAGCTGACCAAAGTGGGCCGAAGTCGCCCGCAACAGTTCGAGGCGATCGGCTTTGGGCTTGGCCAGAGTTTGCTCGTGGCGGAAAACCACCCCGGCCGAGTATTCCTCAATTCGTCCCAGGGCGATAAAACCGCGCCGCTCCAGTTCGGCTTTGCCTCCAGGAACCGCAAAACGTTGCGCATAAACGTAAAGCGCCGGGTCCCGTTCTTGCAGAAACACTCCCTGACGGCGCCACTCCCGAAAGAATTCCGCCGCTCGAGTGTAAGTATTCTCACCAGAGCCGTCGCCGGGTTGCTGCTTACCCAGGATTATGCGCACCAGATTATAGGGACTGGCTGCGTAGTACCGCTCCTGCATCTCCGGCGTGATTTTGTCATAAGGCTGAGTCACAACCTGCGCGAGCTCAACCCTCGCCGGGTCATATCGCAAGGCGCGGAAAGGTGCAATCTGGGCCATTGGAAGGAGATCTGAAATTGTACAGGAACACCAGCGCGGTGACAGACAGGCCCGAAGCGGGCAAGTCCGGTCTTATGCTTATCCGTTGCCGAAGCCTGGAACCCGAATCGCGCATTCCGCTATCCCCTCTCAATTCGCACTGCCCGCGGCGGTTTTCTTTGCCGCCCTTTGCGGTAATTGCCCGGTGTGTCGAACGCCCTGAGCAAACATTTGCGTACAAGTTCTTATTTGAAACCGGGAATAAAAAGTGTGACATTATGCTTGAAGAGCTGTGATAGCATCAGCGGTAATGAGGTAATTATGGCCCGCCATCAAGGGCGCGGGTCGCTTGGTTTCCTGACCCAAGCCCGGACCCTCCACTCGGCCCCAGCACGGCACCGCACCGGCGTCTTACTGCCTAACGCCTTGGCTCTCTCAGCACTCCTATCCCTGACTATCTTTTGTTGGCTTCCCGCAGCATTGGCGCAAAGTCCCGCAGATGAAGTCCACGTCAGTCCAAGGATCGAGCCTCCGCCGCCGGTTAAAGCAAATGAAATCATTGATCCGGCATTGCGGACCCACAGCAAACCTTACAAGGTAGACGTAGACCTGGTGCTGGTCCCGGTCACCATCACCGATCCCATGAATCGCCTGGTTACCGGGCTCGACAAAGATAACTTCAGCCTCTTCGAAGGCAAGGACCAGCAGGAAATCAAACACTTTTCCAGCGAGGATGCTCCCGTCTCACTCGGCGTGATCTTTGACATGAGCGGCAGCATGAGCAGCAAGATCGAGCGGGCGCGGGAAGCCGTGGTCGAATTCTTCAAGACGGCCAATCCTCAGGATGAGTTCTTCATGATTACCTTCGCCGACAAGCCGGAAGAAATATCCGACTTCACTCAGTCGATCGAAGACATTCAGGGCAAACTGGTGTACACGGTTCCTAAAGGCCGGACTGCGCTGCTTGATGCCATCTATCTGGGCCTCAGCAAGATGAGGCAGGCCAAGTATCCGAAAAAATCGCTGCTGGTCATCTCTGATGGAGGCGACAATCACAGCCGCTATACCGAGGGCGAAATCAAATCACTGGTCAAAGAAGCCAACGTTCTCATTTACGCCATCGGAATTTACGACCGTTACATGCCCACGCCAGAAGAACAATTGGGTCCCGCCCTCTTAAGTGAGGTTACGGAACTGACCGGCGGCCGCGCCTTTACCATCGATAATCCCAACGACCTGGCTGACGTTGCCACAAAAATAGGCATTGAACTGCGCAACCAATACCTCCTCGGTTACCGTCCAAAGAACCCGACGCATGACGGCAAGTGGCGTAAAATAAAAGTGAAGTTAATTCCCCCCAAGGGACTTCCGCCGCTTCGGGTGTATGCCAAGACGGGTTACTATGCTCCTTCGCAGTAATCGGATTCCAGTCCTGCTGGTCATTCTGCTTTTTTCAAGCTTAATAACTCCCGCTCAGAATCCGGCTCCGCAAAGCCCTCCCGCGACGCAATCCACGCCAGATACCACCCCGTCCACCAATCCCCAGGATCAGGCGCCCGCCGAAGGCCAGGCTCCCGAACCCGAATCTGGCGGCTTCGTCTTCCACGCTCAAGTGCAGGAAGTTCTGCTGCACGCAACTGTGGTCGACGACAAGCAGCACCTGGTTACCAGCCTCGATAAAAACGCATTCACCGTGTTTGAAGACGGCAAGCCGCAGACCATCACGTCTTTCCGCCACGAAGATATTCCGGTGGCTATCGGCATCGTGATTGACAACTCCGGCTCCATGCGAGAAAAACGCGATCGCGTCAACAAGGCCGCCCTGAATCTGGTCCGCGCCAGCAATCCGCAGGACCAGGTGTTTGTGGTCAATTTCAACGATGAATATTACCTGGACCAGGACTTCACCTCTGACATCAAGAAGCTGCAGGAAGCTCTGGAAAAAGTCGAAGCTCGCGGCGGCACCGCGCTGTATGACGCGCTCGTCGCCTCCTGGGACGATTACCTGAGGAAGAACACCAAATTGCAAAAGAAAGTCCTGCTGGTCGTCACCGACGGAGAAGACAACGAGAGCCGCGAAACTCTCGAAGATACCGTCCGCCGCCTCTCCCAGGAAAACGGTCCCACCGTCTATGCCATCGGACTTCTGGGCGATGAGCGGGAACGCCGGGCGCGTCGCGCCCTGAAAATGCTGGCAGAGCGCACCGGAGGCATCGCCTTCCTTCCTCGCACCCTCGGCGAAGTGGACGAGATCAGCCGTACCGTCGCCCATGATATCCGCAGCCAGTACACCATCGGCTACAAACCCAGCACTCCTAGAAGCGCCGGAGGCTATCGCACCATCCGGGTAGAAGCCCACGCCAAAGGCTACGGCAAACTAACCGTCAGAACCCGCAGCGGCTACTACGCCGGCCAGGAACCATCCGTAGGCGGCAGCAACTGACCATCAATCTTTAATCATCACGCTGTCCTCAATCAAAGGGCCATCAACTCGATCGTCCCCCCCTCCTACAAAAGACGTCATCCCGAAACCCGGCGCAGTTCAGCCGGGTGAGGGATCTCGCGCGCAGCTCTAACCGTCCCGCACCCCCGCAGAAGTGCGCTGAACAACCCGCATTGACGCCCAAGCCTCCCTTCCGTACCCTGTAGAGTGCGAACCAGGACCATCGAAGGTACCCGTCTCCGCGTCGCCGATGACATCACCCAGTTAGTCGGCGAAACTCCCCTCCTTCAACTGAAAAAACTAGCCTCCCCAAATTCCGCCGAAATCTACGCCAAACTCGAGTATCTGAATCCTGGCGGAAGTGTGAAAGATCGCGCTGCCGTCGGCATTATTCGCCGCGCCGAAGAGCAAGGCCTGCTCAAGCCTGGTGGAACCATCGTCGAAGCGACCGCGGGAAATACCGGCATCGGCCTGGCACTGATCGGAGTCAATTCAGGATATAAAGTCGCGCTGTTCGTTCCAGAACGCTTCTCGGAAGAAAAAGTCATGATCATGCGTGCCCTCGGCGCCGAGGTCACTCGTACTCCTGACGCCGAGGGCATGCAGGGAGCAATCAAACGCGCCAAAGAACTTGCCGCCAGCGATCCCAAAGCTTACATGGCCGCCCAGTTCGAAAATCCTTCCAACCCTGAATTTCACTACCAGACCACCGCCCGGGAAATTTTCGAACAGATGGACGGACGCATCGACGCCGCAGTGATTGGAGTCGGCACGTCAGGAAGTTTTACCGGTGTGGCGCGCTATATAAAGGAGCGGCTTCCGCACGCGCTCGCCATTGCAGTGGAAACTCAGGGCTCGATCCTCGGCGGCGGCAAGCCCGGACCCCACAAAGTGGAAGGCATCGGATCGAGTTTCATTCCTGACAATTTCGACAGTTCAGTTTGCGATGAAATCGTGATGGTGACAGATGTGGAAGCCTTCGGCATGGTGAAAGAACTGGCTGCTCGCGAAGGCGTGCTCTCCGGATCAAGCGGCGGAGCCAATGTTTTCGCCGCCCTGAAAGTGGCGCGCGGTCTGGGTCCAGGTAAGCGGGTTGTGACCATGATTCCAGATTCAGCGGAACGATATCTGTCGAAAAAAATCTTTGAAGGCGGAATTTAGAACGCACCAGAGTGCGTCAAAAACCGCTCGATCGAGCGCCAGAGAACGACCCATGCCAAAAAGTAACCCGAACGGTTTCGCCACTCGCGCCATCCACATCGGCCAGGAGCCCGACGCCGAAACCGGCGCCATCTCTGCTCCCATCCATCCAACATCAACATACGTTCAGCAGGAACTCGGCAGGAATAAAGGATACGAGTACGCCCGCGTTTCCAATCCCACCCGCACCCGCCTCGAGGAAAATCTAGCCGCGCTCGAAGGTGGATTCGCGTCCCGCGCCTTCGCCAGCGGTATGGCCGCCATCAACGCCATCTGCAC
>CATPBY010000126.1 GCA_955652845.1 uncultured Terriglobales bacterium
CGCCCTTTCCAGGTCACGGTTCCCTTCTGGTAAGAGATTCTTGAGCGAAACAAAAGATAGGAAAATAACGGAAGTCCGATCAAAGACAAAATGTTTGCGTCCCAGGAGAAATGCGCTTTGCGAATCCGCCGCAGAAGAAGAAAAATCAAGACAGAGGCGAGGATTCCGGCGGCTCCCGCGATTCCCGGCCGGCCGCGCATGGCTGACGAAATGGTTATGGCGGCACTCCCCACGATCAATAGAAATTCTGAAAGCCGCATCAGCGCCAGTCGTCCCGCTGATGGAAATAGCAGGAAAAGATTCTTGGTCCAGCCTTGGCGAAGTTGGGCGAAGCTGCGATACATGCGGGTGCAGACCGCGTCTCCACCGTAACGAAAGAAAATCTTTCGGCCCGACGCTTTCACCGCCCGCGCGAGCGCAACGTCCTCCAGCAAACTGCCGGCGACCGCCGCATGTCCGCCGACCGCGTCGCAGGCTTCGCGCGAAATCAGCAAGTATTGTCCGTTTGCCGCTGCTGCCGAAGATGACGGGTTGCTCACTTGCGATGGGGAATACGTGGCTGCAAGCTCTCCGAAGATCACCGGCATTACGGCCTTTTCCCAGAAGCCAGACACTACCTGCCGGGGAGAATATGAAAGCAAAGCGGCGCCCTGTTGTTTGGCCTCGGCCAAAGCCCGTGCCAGTGATCCCGGGCGATGCACGGTGTCGGCGTCGGTAAAGAGCAGCCACTCACCTCGTGCATGTCTGGCGCCGGCAGCCATCGCGTTGTTCTTGCCAGTCCAGCCTTGAGGCAGCAATCCGGCATCGACCACTCGCACTTGAGGGAAGGAGTCCGCGATCTCGCGGGTGCGATCGGTTGATCCATCGTTCACCACAATGACTTCGAAGCTTACCCCGTCTTGCGCAAGCAAAGACTTCAGGCAGGCCTGGAGAGACAGCTCTTCATTGCGCGCCGGCACAATCGCCGAAACAACCGGCCTGCTCTGAGATGTATGTGACGCGACCATGGGCCGAATTAGCTATTATAGCTTTGTGCGACACGCTTTGATCCTGACTGTGCTCCTCGCCCTTTTCTTGTCCGGCTGTTACGGCGGCTCTCGCCCTCCGCACATCGGCAACCCGGCTCCTGATTTCACGGTGCAGGATGCCGATCGCAAAATCAGTCTCAGCGAAATGCGCGGCAGGGTTGTGGTGCTGAATTTCTGGGCAACATGGTGTCCGCCCTGCATTGAGGAAATGCCCTCGCTGGTCCAGATGCAACGCCGGATGAAATCCAAGGGAGTGGAAGTTCTGGCGATTAGCGTGGACGCCGATGGCGATGCCTATCACAAATTCTTGAGAGATCACGCAGTCGACCTGCTCACCGTCCGCGATGCCGACCAGAAGAGCAACAATCTTTATGGGACATTTAAATTTCCCGAGACCTACGTCGTTGATCGGAGCGGCATATTACGCAGAAAGTTCATCGGCGCTGTAGATTGGAGCCAGCCTGAGATCGTGGATTTTCTGAGTAAATTGTGAACGCTGAGCCGCCAACAATCAGCGCCAAATTTGCCCCCTAAGCCTCAGGACGGTCCAGCCATACGATGACGGCATGCCGAAAGCCGGGCTATTTCTCTACTCATTTCGGTGGGAAAAGGCAGAGGTGGCAAAGGCGGCGGATGGGAAGAGATAGACATCAAAGACCATTCGCAATAAGAGCTGGCATTGTTCGCTAGTGTTCTTTTAGCGCTAGAGCATCGTGAAGCGCAGAAGCCGGATCCCGCTTCAGTTGCGCCGCCTGGCTTCCCAGCTTCTTTCCTACTTCCGTCCGAACCAACGCGACTGATTGCAGGGCCGGAGCGTCTTTAAGAGGTTTCATCAACGATTCGGATTTCAGCAGGCACGCATAAGCCAGGCGTGACGGAAAGCCGGAATCACGCAGAAATAGACCATAGCTGTACCAATCCGTGGCTTCGCTGCGCGGATCGTTTACCGCCTGGTCTAATTTAAGCGCAGCTTGATAGAGCCGGAGCGCCGGCGGAATTTTATTCTGACCCGCTTCGAGCTCGGCCTCGGCGACGCTGGCAAAGCTTTCCAGCTTCTTCTCGTCAGTTTGCGAGGCAATCTTTCGTGCCAGGCCGTAGGCCTCTTCCGCTTGCTCGGGATGCCTGGCCTGGGCCTGGCACTGTGCCAGCCGCAGCACGATTGAAATCACATCACTGGCGGGAGGCCGATTCTGTGCTCCGGCATGAGCGGTCTGGTCGAGAAATCCAATGTAATAGGGAATAGCCGCTTCGGCCTTCCCTTCCTTATCCAGTTCCCCAGCCAGATAGAGGTGAGCGAGCAATTGCGAAGGATCGAATGCGATCGCCTTCCTCCAACTCGCGACAGCCTCGTCCGGATGGCCAAGCTGCTGGGCGAGGATTCCGTGATTCACCAGCAGGTTTGCATCTTTCGGGGAGTAGCGCAGCGAGCGGCTGGTCAGAGTGTATGCATCGCTAAAGCGTTTCTGGTTGGTAAAATATTTGAGCAAGGCCTCGCGCGCCGCGGTATCAGCGGGGTTCACCCGCAGCGCCTGCTGCCATGCGGCGGCCGCCTCATCCAGGTTCCCACTCTGCAGTTCCTTGCGGCCAAGCTGCGTTTCCAGCGAACTGTCAAAAGAATCGAGGGCTGCGGCCCGCTGCAGATCGGGTAAACTCTCGCGGTGCAACGCCAGATAGTAACGCGCCTGGTCAATGCTTCCCCATGCTAGTAATAGCAAAGCGGCGCTGACCCGTAATGTCCTGGCGCCGCGGGAGCTGCCCACCAGCCAACGCATGCTGGCGGCAAAGCCACTTCCAGCGGCTGCGGTTGCGGTGGAGAGGCGATCTTGCGAATTCAGCAGTAGCGCGGCGATCCGGCCGTCGCGCAGCTTCCAGATCGCGCCATCCAGAATGAAGTGGTGAATGTTGACCAGTGAAGTAAAGATCAAGAAGCTGGTGCTGAAGTCAGAATGGAACACACGGCTGGCCAGCCATGGGCCGGGGACAAAGAGCGCGATGCCACCCACGATCAGCACACCAAAATATGCCAGCGGCCGCCAGCCGTCCTTTTCTTCGTTAGCCTTGCTCTCTCCCGTAGCCTCGCGGCGAGCGTAATAACTGGTGATCCAGATGTATTGGGCCGAATGCATCACAGCAAGAACGCCAGTGCTATACCGGTTCTGCGGCACCTGCATCTTCTCCGCGACCGATAAGATGGTGGGCACGAGAAACCAGATAAATTGAGTGGAGAAAAGGGTAAGCGAGGGCAACAGCGGCTTCCAGCCAACCTGACCCACAAGGCGGGAAAGGCCGAATGCGGAAACAGCAACGAATCCCAACGCCAGCGGCAGCAGCGCCACCGAGCTTACCTTGCCGGGAAGTCCCAGCGAGATAAAAAGTGGATCACTCGAGGGACCTGTGTGAAAGCTCAGGAAAAGAATCGCATAAGAAAGCAAAAATGCAGAATACAAGGCCCGGCGTTCCAGGGCTGACAGCTTTGCTCCAGCGCGACGCGCGAACATGATGAACAAGCCATAATTTTGTCCGCTGTAATGCCACGGGCTCCAGGTGAGATACAGCGTGAATACGTACGGGAGCGCCCGGAACCACAAGTGCGATAAGAGCAGCGTGAGAGCTACTACGGCGGTAATGTGAACCGTGAAGATACGATATTTACGGAAGTCTTCCGCGCGGTGATAAGCGCGGTACAGCGTCGCCATGTAATGGGGATAGTTAAAGAATAGCGCGAGACCATAGAACGCGATTGACCAGGAGAGGGTATTCGACGCTCCCGCCGAATACGCAAACAGCAACAGAGGGGCCGACCAGGCGCCGCATCCCACGATTAGATCGAGCGCGGGATTGTAGATCCACAGCGAGCGGGGAATGCTTGAAACTGAGTTGTGGGTTGCTTGCGCCATGTTTTAAGAAAGAGAAAAGGCATATCAATTCTGCCCTGCGCGGATTATAAGTGGGCCGGTGAAGCAGCCGCCGTACCCAGAAGGGTTCGGCTGAAAGTAACTACGCACCATGGGCATCGTCCCTGAATCCCCCTCCATTATCGAACTGATCCGCACCCGTCCCCGCAGCTTGCATTGAGAAGCGCGCGACACCTTCTTCTACAATGCAATGGTGAAGACCTGGGACGTCATTGTCATTGGCGGTGGGATTATCGGGCTCTCGATCTCGCTCGCACTGAGGAAACTCGGGACGACCGTGTTGCTTCTGGAGCGGGGAGAGCCAGGGCGCGAAGCCACCCATGCAGCCGCTGGAATGCTGGTTGAGTGCGGCACGGAAACTCCGGCTGCCTTGCAACCGCTGGCCAGCGCCAGCGCCCGCATGTATCCGGAGTTCGCGCATGAATTGCAGGACGAGTCCGGCGTGTTGATTGATCTGCGCGACCAGGGCGCGATACTTTTTTCCGCCGGATATCTTCCCGCTTATTCCCGTGAAGCGCAGGATGCCAGGCCTCTTGGCGAACTGGAACCAGCCTTGGACGATGCCGAAATTCCGGCAGTGTTTCTGCAGGAGCGCAGCGTAGACCCTCGCGCCTTAGCTTGGGCTGCGTTGCGAGCCGCGAAGCATCGCGGGGTGGACATCGCTTCCGGCACCGAAGCGACAGAGTTGGTGCTGTCGAACGGCCGAGCCGCAGGCGTCAGCACAGAAAAGAGCACTTACGCCGCCGCCGCGGTTGTTAACTGCGCCGGTGCGTGGGCTGGAAACATTCCGCCCCACAGATTTCCCACTCGTCCGGTGAAAGGTCAGATGCTGTCGGTTATAGGCGCCGACCGCGATTTGCTGCGGCATGTAATCCGCGCGCCAGAGGTCTACCTGGTTCCCCGCAGCGACGGTCGCATTCTGATCGGCGCAACCGTGGAGGAGGCGGGATACGACAAGCGCACGGATGTGGCAACCATCCAGCGCCTGCACCAGGCGGCGATCCGAATGGTGCCCGCCTTGGCCCAAGCCCGCATATTGGAAGCATGGGCGGGCCTGCGCCCCGGAACTCCGGATGCCCTCCCCATTCTCGGCGCCACTGCAACTCCCGGATACTTTGTGGCCACTGGGCACTTTCGCGATGGAATTCTGCTCGCGCCGATCACCGCACAGCTGATGTCGCAAGCGATAACGGGCGTCCAACCCGATTACGATATTTCGGTTTTTTCGCCGGCGCGGTTCTCCACTTAGGCCGCCTAACAACCGTCGCAAATCGTCACACTTCGCCTCGGTTATACTTAATCGTTTTAAACGCACGGTATCGCGCCAGCTCGCGAGAAAGCGGCACATTTATGGCTTCCCCGGCAGTGAGTTATGCCCGCGGCAATCAGCAGCGGTTTCTGAACGAACTGAAAGACCTTCTTCGCATCCCCAGTATCAGCACTTTGCAAGAACATAAGTCTGACGTTCAGAAAGCGGCAGATTTTGTGGCCAACGAATTGCGCCGCATCGGCTTGCAAAATGTCGAGACCGTCCCGACCAAGGGCCATCCGCTGATTTATGCCGATTGGCTGCATGCCTCCGCCAAGCCCACAGTGCTGTGCTACGCGCATTATGACGTCCAGCCTCCGGACCCGCTTAATGAGTGGATTTCTCCTCCGTTTGAACCGACCGAGCGCAACAACAACATTTACGCTCGAGGCGCCGTCGACGACAAGGGCCAACTGTGGATGGAGATCAAAGCCATTGAGGCGCTGATGCAGGGTCACAACGGCAGATTGCCGCTGAATGTAAAGTTCATCCTCGAAGGCGAAGAAGAAGTGGGTGGCGAATCGATCGCGGCGTACGTGCGCAAGGAGAAGAGCAAGCTCAAAGCCGACTTTGCGCTGGTCTGCGACACGGAACTCTTTGCCCCCGATCTTCCCACCTTATGCGTTGGATTACGGGGCCTGGTGTACACCGAGATCGAAGCGGCCGGAGCCAAGACCGATTTGCATTCCGGAATGTATGGCGGCGCCGCGCCTAATCCATTTTTCGGTCTGATCGAGATCATCAGCAAGCTCAAGGATGCAAAGGGACGCATTCTCATCCCCGGTTTCTATAAGGATGTGAAGGCGCCCAGCAAAGAGGAGCTGAAAGCATGGAAGCGGCTCCCTTTCAACGAAGAGCACTATCGCAAGACGGAAGTTGGTTCAACGGTGTTAACTGGCGAGCCGGGCTTTTCGGCACTGTATCGCACCTGGGCGCGTCCCACACTGGAGGTGCATGGCATGCCTGGAGGATTCACTGCGCCGGGCGCGAAGACAGTGATTCCGGCGCGAGCCTCCGCCAAAGTTTCCATGCGTCTGGTGCCCAACCAGGATCCCGAAGACATCCTTAAAAAGTACAAGAGTTACGTGAAGAAACTGACGCCCAAAGGCATTCGGACGGATATAAAGGTCTGGAGCAAAGGCCCAGCCTGCATTGTGGGAACCGATAACAAGTACGTGAAGGCCGCCACCGAAGCCATGCACGAGGTATTCAAGAAAAACACTGTATTCATCCGCTCCGGCGGCTCAATTCCTATCGTGACCGACTTCCAGGATGTCCTCAAAATTCCTTCCGTCATGATGGGCTTCGGTTTGCCGGATGACAATCTGCATGCCCCCAATGAGAAGTTTCACATCCCAAACTTTTACCGCGGGATTGAATCGATTTGCCTGTTCTTCGAGAAACTGGGCGAGACCAATCACAAATAAATAAATGTGGGGACGGGCGCCGTCGCCGTCCCGGC
>CATPBY010000127.1 GCA_955652845.1 uncultured Terriglobales bacterium
AACTCGCTGCGATCACTTTTTTGGTGATCCTGCATGCACCCGACTCTAATGCAGGGCGGAAAGTGGAAACAACACAGAAGCGACAGGCGAACCAGCAGAGATAAGGGCGTCAGTTATAATCCTCGGTCTTGCGTTTCGGACAGGATCGACTTTACCCATGCTTACTATCGAAAAAATCAGCGGACGGGAAGTCCTTGACTCCCGTGGAAATCCCACGGTTGAGGCTGAAGTGCGGCTGGCAAGTGGCGCGGCCGGACGCGCCATCGTCCCCAGCGGAGCCTCAACCGGCATCCATGAAGCTGTGGAACTGCGGGATGGAGACAAGAAACGCTATCAGGGCAAGGGCGTACTGAAAGCGGCGAAAAACGTGAGAGGAGAGATCGCGAGCGCACTGGCCGGGATGGATGCCGCACACCAGCGATCCATCGACCAGATGATGATTGAACTTGATGGCACCGAAAACAAAGGCCGGTTGGGTGCGAATGCGATCCTTGCGGTTTCTATGGCAGTTGCGCGCGCCGCGGCGGCGGAGTCTGGGTTGCCACTTTATCGCTATCTCGGGGGCGCAGACGCCAACCTTCTGCCGGTTCCGATGATGAATATTCTGAATGGCGGCGCGCACGCCGATAACAATGTGGACTTTCAGGAATTCATGGTGATGCCGGTGGGAGCGGGATCGTTCTCCGAGGGATTGCGCTGGGGGGTGGAAGTTTTTCATACGCTGAAAGGAGTGCTCAAGAAGCGTGGATATAACACCGCGGTCGGGGACGAGGGCGGCTTTGCGCCTTCTCTGAAATCAAATGTTGAGGCCATTGAGGTGGTGCTCGAGGCCATCCTGCAGGCAGGGTACAAACCGGGGGAAGAAATTGCCGTTGCGCTCGATCCTGCGGCCAGCGAACTCTATCAGGACGGAAAATACGTCTTTAAAAAATCGGACAACTCGGCGAAGAGTTCGGGAGAAATGGCGCATTACTGGGCGAAGTGGGTGCGAGATTATCCTATTGTGTCGATTGAAGACGGTCTCGCCGAAGATGACTGGGATGGCTGGATAGCCATGACCAAGGAACTGGGTGGCAAAATTCAGCTCGTGGGCGACGACTTGTTTGTAACCAATACCAAACGGTTGCAGGAGGGAATCGAAAAGGGCGTGGCCAATTCCATCCTGATCAAAGTGAATCAGATCGGTACTGTGAGCGAAACTCTGGACGCCATCAAACTGGCCCGCCTCAACCGATACACTTCCGTCATTTCCCACCGTTCCGGCGAAACTGAAGATACATTCATCGCCGACCTCGCGGTTGCGACTGGAGCTGGGCAGATCAAGACGGGATCAGCATCGCGCACTGATCGCGTCGCGAAATACAATCAATTGTTGCGGATTGAAGAAGAACTGGGTACCTCGGCGAGATTCTTAGGCCTGAAGACGCTGAATTGCAAAACTGCGGAAAAGAGATAGGAGACAGCCACCTCCGGGAGCTGATTTGCGTCCAAAACCTATTGTTCTCGCCATTCTTGACGGCTGGGGGTATCGCGCGGAAACCGCAGCCAATGCAATCGCACTTGCCCGCAAGCCCACGTATGACCGTCTGCTTCGCGAATACCCCAACACTCTGCTTCATACGAGTGGCAAATATGTCGGCCTGCCCGAGGGCCAGATGGGGAACAGCGAAGTTGGACATCTTAATATCGGCGCGGGGCGCATCGTTCACATGGACAGCACTCGCATCGAACTGATGATTCAGAATGGTGAATTCTTTTCGAATCCCAGTTTGCTGGCCGCCATGAAGAATGCTCGCTCCGGCGGGCGGCGCTTACATTTATTCGGTTTGCTTTCCGATGGTGGTGTGCACTCCTACCAGTCCCATCTGTATGCCCTTTTGAAGATGGCAAAAGAGAACAATGATGATCGCGTCTTTGTGCATGCGTTCATGGATGGCCGCGACACATTGCCGACGAGCGGGGCGAGTTATCTCGAACAACTTCAGCAGAAGATGCGCGAGTACAACGTCGGGAAAATTGCGACCGTGAACGGCCGCTACTATGCCATGGATCGCGACCGGCGCTGGGAACGGATCGCCAAGGCTTTCAATGCGATGGTCTATGGCGACGGAGAAGGCGGCAGGTACGCTAACCCGGTCCAGGGGGTAAAGGAATCTTACAATCGCGGCGTGACTGACGAATTTATCGTTCCCTTTGTGTGCGTCGATCCGAAGAGCACGAGCGAGGACGTCCGCGCCGGCACGATTCTTGACGAGGATTCGTGCATTTGCTTTAACTTTCGCGCCGACCGGGTTCGTCAAATTACCCGTGCCCTCGCCCGCAACAGTGGGCTCAACTCTGAAGGCGGAAGGGATTTGCCGGGGGCCGCCGAGCTCGATGCCGCTATCCCGAACGAGCGCGTGCCCAGGAATTTGCACTGCGTGTGCATGACACGATATGACAAGAAGTTCACTTTGCCGGTTGTGATTCCTCCTGAGTCGCTCGACAACATTCTGGCCAATGTGATGGGGCAGGCAAATCTTCGGAATCTGCGAGTTGCGGAGACAGAAAAATACGCGCATGTCACATATTTCTTCAACGGAGGCGTAGAACAACCTTTCGCTGGAGAGGAGCGGGTGCTCGTGCCATCGGCTAAGGTCGCGACTTACGATCTGAAGCCGGAGATGAGCGCTGCAGGTATCGCCGACGCGGTTGTGAAGGCAGTGGATGATGGGACTTTCGACGTCATTATTGTCAACTTTGCGAATGCGGATATGGTAGGACATTCCGGCAAAATCGAGCCTACGGTGAAGGCGGTGGAGACCGTGGATGCGTGCCTGGGACGCATTGAGCCGGCAATACGAGCCAAAGGCGGCGCATTGCTGATCACTGCCGATCACGGCAACGCCGAGATGATGATCGATCCT
>CATPBY010000128.1 GCA_955652845.1 uncultured Terriglobales bacterium
CCGAGGGTTGCAAAGGCCGGGATGTTTTGCGAGGTGTTTGGCCGAGCAGGAGCGCAGAACAGATAACAAGGGCTAAATGGATTCCACCGAGTCTCACGCGAGAAATTCTAACTCAATTGGCCTCAACCTCAAGGGACAGTGGCATGCACTGCTATCCCCTTGCCTGGCAAATCGCGTTTCAACACGCGGGCTTTTTGCCGGGACAGCGGGTGCTCTCTGATGAGGTATTAAAAGGAAATACCTCCCCGCCCGGCCGTCCCGATGCAACTCAGTACTTGGCGGAAGTGTTATGATCCGCAGTCTTGATCTTAACCGTGGCATCGATAAAAGCCAGGGCGGCGCGGCTGAGAGCTTTGTCCTTACGAAAAACAAGCGCCAGGTCGCGACTAATTTGCGCGTCAGATATCGGTATCGCAGCCAGCACCTTTGCCCGCACGTCTTCCTGTACGTTGGAGCGGGCGATGAATCCCACACCGACATTCGCAGCAACAAAGCGCTTTAGAAGTTCACTGGAATCCAATTCCATGGCTAATTGTGGTTTGAGCTTGCGTTCATGGAAGAGTTCTTCCAGCGCGTCGCGGGTGTGTCCGGCTTTGGGTACCACCTGGGGAAACTTCGCAACCTCTGCGACCGTCACCGACTTAAGTTTGGCCAGAGGATGATGTGGAGGCGCAATGACTATGAGCTCATCGCGATGAATGAGGACGACGGTCAGGCGATTATCAGCGACCGGCAGGGAAACGATTCCGAAGTCCACCGAGTTGTCGATCACCGATTCAAGAATCTTGCCGTAGTCAGCGCGTTTGATATTGACCGCGACGTCGGGATACTGCCTCTTGAACTGGGCAAAGACTTCCGGAAGTATATGCAGGCAAGTGCCCTCATTGGCGCCGACGATGATTTCCCCGCGAGGGACGCTCTCAGTCTCGGCGATCGCTGTAAGCATCGCTTTGCGGGCTTCAAGCGTTTGTTCCGCATATTTCTGCAAAATCTTGCCAGACGCTGTGATCGACACTTTCCCGCCGGAACGATCCAGCAGCTTGGCGCCAATTTCCTCCTCCAGGGAGCGGATCTGCGAAGAAATGGCGGGCTGGGTTCGGAACCTCTTGCCGGCGGCGCGAGAGAAGGAGTTTAAACGAGCGACTTCCAGGAAGGTCTCAAGTTGGTCAAAGTCCATAAGCCAATTGTTGGTGGACCATTCTCAGATTGCAAAGCAACCGGATGGAACCAACAATTTACTCTTGCCAGAGCAACTAGACCAGACCGCTGTTAATGTGCGGTGGCTGGGCGGACGAGTGCAGCTTCGGCACTTTTTGCTCGCGTACCTCAGAAATCGGCTTGAATTCCTTGAACGTGACCAAACCCTCCGTGATTGCCCCCAGGCTGGAACTGGAGCGCCCCAGTACCATCAACAGATATTTTTGGGCAACGGGCCGGTCGGCGGGGTGAATTAGCTGCCACCATCGCCTCACCGATTCCTGCACTTCACTCTCGGTCTTCGAACCTTCTACCAACGCGTCGATGAGCTTATAGACTTTGCTTTTGACCGCCTGGTAGGAGATGGAAATCTCCTGTGGCATGGTGGGCTCCTGGTGCTATCTGGTGAGCAATGCAGTCGCCAAATCTGAAGTCCAGAAATTAGAGAGACTTATGCGAATTCGCACAGCAGCGGTTTGCAGGATTAAGAAGTGTACATATGGATTTTCGTAGAGACATATTAGAGACAGTAGCGCGGGAGATTGCCAGTATACAATGTGGCGCCCTTAGTAAAGCGCACTGTGCGCGGGCGGAAGTAACATCCCATTCCCGGTGACGCAAACCATTCTTCGGAGGACTGATGAAACAGCTGCTGCTGTGGATGTTTGTCTGCCTGGCGATGTCCGTCACGATCCGGGCACAGGAGCCTGCGCTCAGCCAGACCCCGGAGCGCATGTTTTTTCCTCATGACATGTTCTGGGGCTACGCCCAGTTTGATCTTGCCCCTCCCCATAACGAGATTGATCCGAATTTGTGCGCGGGAAATGCCGGTCAATACGGGGGCGCGAATGCCCCGTGTAATTTATTTGCCCGCTACATGCTGTCCGGCTATATCGAAGTGCGGCCTTTTGGGCGGGGGCAGTTGCGGCGATTTCTGCTCTTCGGCGAACCCAGCTTTTTATTTGGAAAAACCGTACCCCAGCACCTGTATACCTGGTCCCCGGACGCGATCGGGTTGGAGAAGTCCTGGGGGCTTGGAATCTACCTGGCAAAAGGCTTTGAGTTGCGCGTTACCCAGCACTTCCTATTTACTCGGCTGGGCGCGCGTGACAAGAACCTGGGGCCGGCAGACCAGGGCCCCAACGGGCCATGGGGAAGATACAACGCAATCGGAGTCAGGAAAT
Source organism: uncultured Terriglobales bacterium (assembly GCA_955652845.1). GTDB lineage: Bacteria > Acidobacteriota > Terriglobia > Terriglobales > Acidobacteriaceae > JABCYV01. The sequence continues at coordinate 2,382 of CATPBY010000128.1, forward strand.
ATTTCGGGACAAGAAGATATTAGCTTCTCAAAGCCTAAGGCTTCCGCGGAAGCGGACGGCGGCGGCGAAGTATTATTCAGGATTACGATCGGAAATCGAGCAGTCGCGGGCGTCCTCGCCCGTGCTGGGGTTTATAAGCCTTCCGCTGGGGCGAGGATGCCCGCGCCTACACCCGAAGGGATGCCTATACCCGCGACTATCGACCAGTGGGCCGCGGTGGATGTTTCGATTCAAGAGAGTAATTTCTTACTACGCCAAAGCCGGTAACGCCGATGTGGATTATCGACACCCATCGTTCCAGCCGATGATGTGCGGCGCGATGCATCCAGTATGACAACCCGACCGAGGTAGCTGTTCCGGCAGCCTCCAGACTGGCAAATCCGGCAGAGTTATTGACCACGTCGTCGGGGAGAAGAATTTCTTGTCTTCCGCGGGCCTGGAAATTGCGGGTAGAGGCATAGTCAAGACCACGGAATACTGCGACGCCAGAAAACAGCATGATGTTCGTGCGGTCCCAGAAGCGATGCGACGGAGGCGCCACGGGGCGCTGGACTGCCTGAGTTCGAGCAGGTTGCGGAGCCTGAACTACAGGCGGATTCTGCGCCTCGGCGGTGATAGCAAGCCTACAGAGCAAAATCACGGCGACTGTTGACCAGCATCGGAGCCGATTGTGGCGCATCTCCTGATTGTAGCGGTAAGCGCCAGCCATGGTGCGCCGTGTCGTGATCTGCCTGACTTCAGTTCTTTGCGCACTTTGCGTATCCTTTGCCCTCTGTTCAAACAGGTTTTCTCATGCCTCATCCCGAAGCCCGGCGCAGTTCAACCGGTCGAAGGATCTCGCGTGGAGTGACCACACGTGTTGTAACGCTGCGCGCGAGTTCCTTCGCCTTCGCTCTTATGCGCCATCGAAATCGGCAGAAAGTCCAGATTGAGCCCTAGTGATTGTCCGCGCGCATTTCTCGATGTTCTACCCCAACCCTTATAATTGTTGGTTCCCTGACCACCTCGGAGGTGATTAATGTCGGCTTCATACAACGGTGTGCCGGTCCCGGCTAATGGCACGCCGATTCAATACAACGATGGACGTTATAAGGTTCCCGACAACCCGATCGTCCCTTTCATCGAAGGAGATGGTACAGGGCGGGACATCTGGAAGGCGTCAGTGCGGGTGTTCGACGCTGCGGTTGATAAGGCCTATAACGGCAAACGGAACGTCGTATGGTACGAAGTATTCGCTGGCGAAAAGGCGATGTCAAAATTCAAATCTTGGCTGCCTGACGATACCGTGACTGCCATTCGCGATCTTCGGGTTGCCATTAAAGGTCCGTTGACCACCCCAGTGGGTGGTGGAATTCGCTCCTTAAATGTGACTTTGCGGCAGGTTCTTGATCTCTACAGCTGTGTCCGTCCAGTGAAATATTACCGGGGAACGCCTTCACCAGTGAAACATCCCGAACGCATGGATGTGGTCATCTACCGCGAGAATACGGAGGATGTTTATGCGGGGATCGAGTGGGAAGAGGGAACGCCGGAGGCGAAGCGGCTGATTGAGTTTCTAAACAAAGAAATGTTGAAGGGTGGAAAAAAGCAGGTTCGCCTGGACTCCGGCGTCGGAATCAAGCCGATTTCCATCACTGGCACCAAGCGGCTGGTCCGCATGGCGATCAAGTTTGCCCTGGAAAGCGGGCGCAAGACCGTGACTTTGGTGCACAAAGGGAATATCCAGAAATTCACCGAGGGCGCCTTTCGGAAGTGGGGATACGAACTTGCGACGGAGGAGTTCCGGGACCAGGTGGTGACCGAACGGGAGAGTTGGATTATCGATAATAAGGACCGGAATTCAAATCTCACAATTGAGCAGAATGCTAATTTGGTAGAACCGGGACTGGAGTTTGCCCCGGAAGAATTCCGTCAGGGCGTTTACAAAGAAGTAAAGAGCGTGCTGGGCGCTATTTACGCGACTCACGGCAAGGGCGTCTGGAAGAAAAAATTAATGGTTAATGACCGAATCGCCGATTCTATTTTCCAGCAGGTGGTGACCCGGGCCGACGAGTATTCGGTGCTTGCCACACCGAACCTGAACGGCGATTACATCTCGGACGCGTGTGCGGCCCAGGTGGGCGGACTGGGCATCGCGCCCGGCGCCAATATTGGAGACGGCTATGCGATATTTGAAGCCACCCACGGGACGGCGCCGAAGTACGCCGACAAAGATGTCATCAACCCGGGGTCGGTTATTCTGTCGGGCATGATGATGTTTCGTTTTCTGGGCTGGAATGAAGCGGCGGACTTGATTGAACACGGCCTGGAGCGAACCATCGAGCAGAAGAAAGTTACCTATGACTTCGAGAGGCTGATGGAAGGCGCAACCAAAGTCAGAACCAGCGAGTTCGCGAATTACATCATCGAGAACATGGATGCAGCGGTGTTGAGCGCCGTGCGCTGAACGCTTTCACCGAAGGTTCACGAAGGAAAGGAAAACGCCTGGTCAGAAAAACCCTTTGTGTGCCCCCCGTGTGCTCTGTGGTTACTGGTTTAGCCCGCTTGTGAGAAAGGGAAATCATGCGCAAGAAAGTGACGATTGTCGGTTCCGGAAACGTGGGTGCGACCGCGGCCCATTGGATCGCCTCAAAGGAGCTGGCAGATGTAGTTCTGATCGACATTATCGAAGGTGTGCCCCAGGGCAAGGGTCTGGACCTGCTGGAAGCAATGCCGATTGAGAAACGCGATTCCTACGTGATCGGAACGCAGAATTACTCCGACACCGCCAATTCGGACCTGGTGGTGATCACCGCCGGTATCCCGCGCAAGCCTGGTATGAGCCGCGACGATCTGCTCAACACTAATCACAAGATCATGAAAGATGTAGTCAGCAAAGTAGTGGAGCATTCGCCGAACTGCATTCTGATCATCGTGTCGAACCCGCTGGATGCAATGGCGCAGGCGGCTTATAAGATGAGTGGGTTTGCCCGGCAGAGAGTGATTGGCATGGCGGGGATACTGGATTCGGCACGCTTTCGCGCGTTTATTGCGGAAGAGCTGAAAGTCAGCGTGGAGAACGTGACTGCATTCGTCCTCGGCGGACATGGGGACACCATGGTTCCGCTGCCCCGTTATTCCACAGTGGCGGGAATTCCGATTACCGAGTTAATGGACGCGGCTACGGTTGAGCGACTGGTGCAACGCACGCGCGATGGCGGCGCCGAGATCGTTAAATATCTCAAAACTGGTTCGGCTTATTACGCGCCCTCAGCTGCAGTGGCCGAGATGGTGGAGTCGATTTTGAAGGACAAGAAGAAGATTCTGCCGTGCGCCGCCTATCTGCAAGGGGAATACGGAATCCATGGATTGTTTGTTGGGGTACCGGTGAAGCTGGGCTGGGCGGGCATCGAGCAGATCATCGAAATCAAGCTGACGCCGGAGGAAAAGGCGGCGCTGGATAAGAGCGCGGCCGCAGTGAAGGAGCTGGTGGAAGTGATCGGAGTATAGATCTTCCTGGAGGCCCGCGCCTGCAATTGTTCTTACACCCGTTCGATTACTACCGACTGCACCACCACATCTTTCAGCGGTTTGTCCTGCTTGTTGCGCGGGAGCGTGACAATCTTCTGAGCTACATCCTGTCCTTCGTCAACTTCTCCGAAAATAGTGTGTTTGCCGGTGAGCCACTGGGTGGGCGCCAGCGTGATGAAGAACTGCGAGCCGTTGGTATTGGGGCCTGAATTGGCCATGGCGAGTTTGCCAGGCTTATCAAATTTGTGCGGAGAATTCTTGGTTTCGTCCTCAAATTGATATCCCGGACCTCCGAAGCCGGTGCCCGCCGGGTCTCCGCCCTGAATCATGAAATCCGGGATCACGCGATGGAAAATTGTTCCATCATAAAGGCGATCTTTGCTTTTCTTGCGACTGACCGGGTGAGACCACTCCCGCTTGCCTTCCGCGAGTTCGATGAAGTTAGCCACGGTTTTGGGCGCGTCTTTGTCGAACAGGCGGCAGGTGATCGTACCTTCCGAGGTATTTAAAATAGCGTAGGTGCCGGGTTGGCGGGACATTGGATCCTTTCCTGTAATTGGTAGTCCATTGTGCGTTAAGAACCGCTTTCTTATTGCGGGTTCGACGTCTTGGGAGTTGTGGATGTCTTGCTCTTAGCCGTTGGTTTCGCTGTGGCAGCTGGCTTTGCGCTCGTCGCCCCACCCTTCGCAACGGTGATGTGATTGATCTTTACCGGCCGATAGGGACGATCATTCGGACCACGTCCCATACGGGCGATCTGTTTTACCAGTGCCACGCTGGCATCATCACATTGACCGAAAATAGTGTATCCCCCATTCAAATTTGGATAAGGGACCTCGGTGATGAAGAACTGCGAACCGTTCGTGTCGGGACCGGAATTGGCATAAGCGAGCCTTCCCGGGCGATCAAATTTAAGATCCGGCGAGGTTTCGTTTTTGAAGGTATAACCGGGATCGCCGGTGCCGTTGCCCGCCGGATCGCCGCCCTGAATCATGAATTCGGGGATGACGCGATGGAAGATAGTGCCATCATAGAGGGGCACGCCATGCTTGTTAGCGTGCGTGACCGGACTTTTCCAGTCCTTGGTTCCGTTAGCGAGGCCAACGAAATTCGCCACGCCGATGGGAGCTTTGTCCGGAAAGAGTGTGCAGGTCAACTTTCCAGCGCTCGTATCGATGGTCGCCGTCAGCTGAGGAGAGGCAACAGTAGAGGGCTTGGCGGAGGCCGCCGCTGGTTTTTTAGTGCTGGAAGCCGGGGCTGTCTGAGCCCAAATCCCAGAACTCATTCCCATCAGCAAAATCAGGGAGAAAACAATGCGCATGTTGGCTCCTGAACCTCGTATCTTGTCGGCTGGCAAGCCGAGGGACCCCTGTCCCCGCCGCCAACCGTGATGATTGCGAAGTAAGATTCTACAACAGAGTCTGGAGAAGGTTATTGTGGTGGGTTTGCGGATTGCATTTCTCGGCTCACTCTCTCCACTTCGGCAAAGACGCGCAGGGTATTTGCGCCGAGAATTTTGCGGACGTCGTCCGCGCTATAACCTCGATCGAGCAGGGACTGGGTTATTTTGGGGAGGTCGCCAGCCGAATCGAAGCCTTCCGGGGTGGCGCCGCATCCGCCGTCAAAATCTGAACCCACCC
>CATPBY010000129.1 GCA_955652845.1 uncultured Terriglobales bacterium
AGAAAACTTCAGATGGGCTGACTTAGTTCAGGAGACCTGAAAGAGTAAGAAGAGGAAGCTTGCTCAATTACAATACTAGGCTCAAGCGCAAGCCTTGTCAAACCCGCTTCCCGAGTTAAGGTGGCGAATTCTGTAGAGAGCCAGAGCAATCTTTGGGGGCCCTTGTTGCGTGAGGAGGTAATGTCAAATGTGAGCGTTCTTGAGCAGACGGGCTGAATCTAGGTTGGTACCATCAATTGTTATGTCCGTCACCAGCCACATGCCAGATACTCCCCCAGGCCGAATTGGAAACGCATGGCCAGGATACGCACGTGGCGTGTGGCCACCGTTACTTTCCTCGTTTTGCGTCGATCCGTCCGCCACCAATCCTCGACATCCCGATTGCACTGTCCCGGGCCGCATTTGCCCATGTCATAGCCGTCGAGATTTACAGGTTATTTCGCGGAAGTTAGATTCGCGGAAAGTGATGCCCAGCAATAGCGCGGAGGACTTCAGCCCTTCGAGAAAACTTAAGTCTCTGGGAGAAACTGGAGCGGTTGGGGAGTATCGTGACGGCACTAGAGTTCCTCTTCGGAAAGGACGACGGATATCACCATGCTGGATGCCAATTACATTTCCGAGCGCCTCGCTAGTCTGAAGCTAGAAATGTGTGATTTAAGAGTCAGCGATGTGCGGTATTGGGGCCGGCGCAAGCATACGACGTTGCAGAAGTTGAGTCGTGGTTTAAATCAGCAACGCCTGTTGCACATCAAACGGGAATTGTCGGATCTGATGAAACGCTGTCCTTGATAATGCAGTGAGGTATGCCAACCACAAATGCGCAAGCCATCCCGATGTAGAGATTGTCGCGCTGTCGATGTATATCGTTCACGTCCCTGCAACTTCATCGAAAAATACGTTCTGCCCTTGGTCGGGCTGCGCCCAATGCGCTGCGCGGACTGTTTCCGGAGGTCCTACCAGCCTTTTTTTGTGATCGTACGGAAGCGGTCCGAAGCTGACGTAAGGCGCCGTTTTGTCTGATGCCGGGGACCTAGCAGCTTGTCGGCCAGCCCCCGCCGTCCTCTGTGGCTTGTGCGGAATTGGAGCAAGTCTATGCATGAGCGAAGATCGAATCCGAATTCCGAAATTGAAGACGCCGCGTCTTGCCGGATCAGCTCGCCAGCGAGTTGACAATGTTAGCCCTTAAGCCTAGGATCACGATTGAGCGAGCTACCTCTTCTTACTCTTTCAGGTCTCCTGAACTAAGTCAGCCTATCTGAAGTAATCCCACTTAGTTTTCCACAGAACAGGGAGGCCAACTGTGTTCGATCTCAAAGTATCCAATCGCCCTGAACGCAATACTCTCGCTAGCCCGAAAAAACCTACAGAAGTTACAGCTATTTCCGCCCCGGGCCAATCCCAGGACCAGATCAGGGAGCGTGCCTATCAGTTATACGAAAGCCGCGGTCGTCAAGACGGCGAAGCCCAGCAGGACTGGCTCACAGCCCAGCAGCAAATTTCCAACGAGCACTCTTGAGGGATCATGACCGAGGACGTCAATAAGCTCGTGGTTCATATCCGCTGGGTGACCTGAATACCCCGCTGTTCTGGCGCTGAATACGAGTATGCAGCGGTGCCACTCTGTGTAATAGACGCCGTGTATTCGCTGGGGGTGCGATACGAGTCGACGAATAGGACTGTAGGCGACTGTAGGCGACTGGTGCGCCCGGTACGGTTGGCAAGAGTCAAGGCCACGATCCGCTGAAGAACGCACCGTAATGCAGATTCTGACGCCATAAGAAACCGATGGCAGGCTATGGCACAAGGAAGTATTCAATAATCGGCAAAGGCCGACGCTGCTGTACTTGAATTACCAGTACTCAACTGCAGACAAGATGGCTGATAGTTTGGGGAATTTCCCAGAACCACGAGTTGCACTCCCGTATTCCGGACCTGAAGTTGCCTTATACCGAGACAGCAGTACCTTGGTTGCCATGTCGCCACAGGGGCGGCCGGCAAAGACGAACCAGCCTGCCTGACCGAAGATTAGATTCCAAACCCATGGGCTTCCGCTGGGACCACGCCTGAGGAGGCCAGCAAGTGGTGGTCGCTTGGTGACGAGCGACCCCCGGTTGACATTAGTGGTCCTGAGGACTAGCGTCATTGATGAGGTGGTTTCCACCGTCCCCTCTTTCAGGTTCCCTGAACTAAGTCAGCCCATCTGAAGTTCTCTCCCCTTAGCAATAACAACCTTTAGGAGGTTGACTATGTTTGCTCGTCACGTTTCCATGCACCTGAGACCCAACACCCTGAAAGAGTTTACCCAGACTTTCAACAACGAAGTTCTTCCGATTCTGCGGAAGCAAAATGGCTTTCAGAATGAATTCGCTTTTTCCAACACCCCGACTGGGGTGGATGTGACCGCGATCAGTCTGTGGGACACCAAACAGCACGCTGAATCCTACAACGCGACGGGATACCCTGAGGTGCTCAAAAGCCTGAATAAGCTGCTGGACGGAGCCCCAAGAGTGCAAGTTTCGGATGTAATTAGTTCGACTCTTCACAAGACCGCCACGATTGGCGCATGATCCGTCCGTTAATCAGTTCGGGGCGGCTGCGTAGCCGCCTCGGTTCCTAGTTTCCATCGGAAAAAGGCGCACTTCCCGTTGTCGTCTGCGCCAAGATCTCAGAATGCGATAGAAGAGAATCTACATCGGCAACTTGGAATTTTCGGCAAATCTGGATCAACTGCGGAGGTAATTTCACTTTACGGGAATGTCGAGACCGTCGCTCTTGTCACGGATCGCGATACTGGACAAGGGCGAGGCTTCGCTTTCGTCGAGATGACGAATGACGCCAAGCAGAAACGGCAATCGTTGCTCTGCACGGCACCCCTTTTGGTCGACGCAAGATTATCGTGAATTAAGCCCGCCCCAATCTCTAAGACGGAGATGAATTCGTACCACCAGACTTGAGTCTGCCTAAGGCTCCTGTCACGTTTCGTGCGTCTTGCACACTAGGAGTATCCTGGCGAGGTCAACACCGTCCGTTCGAGTGCTGTATGGTACGTCGTCCACCTGCCCGAGCCCGAGAGACTCCCATTGAACGAATTTATCGCGAAGTACATGGCAAGAAAATGCCCGAGGCTGTGAAGCGCATCCTACTAAAACCTTACAAGTCAAAGATCAAACTCAAGCCGTGGAATTAAGTCCACGGTTGCCCCCAATGCAAAGCGTATGATCGTAGACATGATGGATGCGAACTACATTTCGGAGCGTCTCGCCAGTCTGAAACAAGAATTGAGCGATCTAAAAGTCAGCAACGTTCGGTATTGGAACCGAAGAGAGCATACGCCGTTGCAGAAATCAGGCCGTGCGTTGAATCAGGAACGACTGTTGCACGTCAAACGGGAGTTGTCGGACTTGATGAAACGTTGCGCTTAAAACGAGAAAATAGACGGCATCCGTCACCTCTTTTAAGGCGCTCTTGGTCGGCAGGACTCAGAAATCTGGGGCGGCTCGGTCTCTACATCGGACATTTATACCGGGTGAATGCGGAAACGACTCATCACTCCAATTCCACAATCTATCCGGACACCCGGCGAGGCTTGGCTTGATGTCGAGCGCGAAGCCGTGGTCGAGATCACGTCAGAAGCCGACAATTTTCCGGTAAAGGCAGTATTCGCCTCCGAAGAAACGCGAGGAATCCCTGGCTACTGATATTCTCTGACACTGCCATAATCTCGCCGGGAATGTCGCTGTGCAGGCTCACGGACACTGGCAGGCGCAAATGTGACTGGCGATCTTGCGGTAAATTCGCCAGTATGCTCGATCAGTGCAATTGCACCGGATTGGGAGTCACTTTGGAGTAACGGTGACTCCGATGACTCTTTCGTTCATGGCATCGACAAGCGCTTTTGCCTGGGCCAATGTTATACCTCGTAACATTTCAAAGCCAATCGAGAACGCTTTCAGGCTAGGCACGTCTTGAAACAGTTCCAGTTTGATTTCTGGACCTGCATCGGTTTGGACGATGATAAATCGGCAGCCAGTCCGTTCTGTGCTTAGTATCATTTTCGTCCGCTTTCTGAGCCGCATTGTTTCCGTTCCCGGCGCTTTGGAAACTTCCGGGACCCGGCATTCCCACTGATCCAATTCCCACCTGTGCCTGCT
>CATPBY010000130.1 GCA_955652845.1 uncultured Terriglobales bacterium
CTTATCAACCTTACCGAACGGGTCCCTCTGGTGGACGCAAAATTCTTCGTTACCGCGGTAATGTTGCAGCGTGAAACCGGCGGAAACCTGGCGGAGATTCTCGATAATCTTTCCTATGTGATCCGGGAACGCTTTAAGATCATGAGGCAGGTGCGGGTGTACACCGCGCAGGGACGTCTTACGATGATGCTCCTGATGGGATTACCGCCGATCATCGTGGTAACCATGCTGGTGGTGAATCCGAGTTTCATTCATCCCCTGTTCGCGGATCCGCTGGGGCACACGCTGGTGGTTGCGGGCATCACTTTGCAGACTGTAGGGTACTTTGTAATTCGCAAGATCATTCAGATTCAGGTTTAAGGCATGGCATTGGCGTTAGCAATTCTCCTGTTTCTCACCATCGCCCTGGCGGTGTTTTCGTTCGGGGCGGCGGTGTATGCTCCGTCGTCGGTGCTGGGGTCGCGTCTGCGCGCTTTAGGCTGGCAGCGAGCGCAACCGCAGGAAAAAACCGCCTTCAAGGAACGGCTGGAACAGGCATTCGATCCCCTGAGCAAGGCGCTGCCTCTCTCGCCTGACGAAGTTTCGCGGACCCGGGCGTGGCTCATTCAAGCTGGCCTGAGAGAACCGCGGCATTTGACCTTTTACGTGGGAAGCCGGGTATTTCTGGGACTGCTGGGTTTCATCATCGCCGCCGCAGTCTCGGGCTTCAATTCTGTTGTCCTGCTGATCAGCGTTGCCGCCCTGGGCTTCTTTCTACCTCGATTTGTGCTCAAGCGCATGATCAGAAACCGCCAACGGCGCATCACCCTTGGATTGCCCGATGCTCTCGATTTGACGGTGATCTGCGTTGAGGCTGGGCTGGCGCTGGATCAAGCCATGATGCGGGTGGGTGTGGACCTGCATCACGCGCACCCTGAGCTGAGCGATGAGTTTCATCTGGTCAACCTCGAAATGCGGGCGGGCAAACCCCGAGCCGAAGCCTTGCGTAATCTGGCCTCGCGCACCGGAGTGGACGATATTCGCGCTTTGGTAGGTACGCTGATTCAGACTGACCGCTTCGGAACCAGCGTGGCCCAAGCCCTGCGCGTGCACTCTGACTCGCTACGCACCGAACGCCGCCAGCGAGCGGAAGAACAAGCTGCTAAAACAACCATCAAAATGGTGGTTCCCCTGGTGTTGTTTGTTCTCCCTTCCATCATCTTCGTAACCCTGGGACCGGCGATAATCCAGTTGGTTCGCACTCTGATGCCGGAGGGGCGGTGAGCAGGTTGCGGTCACAGCATCGCTCCTGCAAGCACCAGGCCCAGTGTTGTCAAATCCAGGAGTAGTGATGTTGCCATCGGGCCCCTCGGGATACGCCTTTAACCGCACGCGCCACACCTACCTGGCCACTCGACTGTGTATTGCTGGAACTTACTGGTCGCGTTTGCGGGGTTTGATGGTCAAAGACGCGGCAAGTTTTCGCGCCGGAGAGGGCCTTTGGATAAACCCATCCCATGGAGTCCACACCTTCGCTATGCGCTTCTCCATCGACGTGGTTTATCTGGATGGGGACAAGGTCGTGATTCTGATGAAGGAAAATCTTAGGCCCTGGCGGGTCGCTCCTTTTCGCATGCGTGCCGCGTCCGTGCTCGAGCTTCCTGGCAACACGCTGAGTTCCACCGGCACCGCGATCGGGGATGAGATTGAGATTGCTTTAGGGCAAGCTCCGGAGGCAGCGACCGCGTGAAGGATGGACCCAAGCTTCTTGTGGAGTGGTCGTCACCGTGGGAGGAATTTGTCACCTCCATACGGCCAGCCCTGTTGCGATCGCCACAACACCTGGCCGGCGAGGCGCACGTCGGATTATTTCCCTACCGCGGCATGCTCATCTGTTGGCTGGCGGAAATCATCATTCTGATCGCAGTCGTCGCCTTGCCGGCAAGACTTTCCCGGATGCAACCGTATGAGCCGCCTGCCCGGGCGAAATATGAGGTGATCTATTATTCCGGCGACGAACTGCCGCGCACCGAGGACAAAGGCGGCGCGGCCGCGGGACGCTCCGGTCGTTCCGGAGGACGAGAAGCCTACCATCGCACCCAGACCATACGCGTGGCCCGGGGAAATTCAGTGCGGGAAACGGTTGTGGATGCGCCCAAATTGAACCTGCCGCATTCCGATTCAGCAGTGGCGAACTTGCTGGCCATGAAGGCGCTCCCAGGACCGGCGCCGGCAGAAGGATTGAGATCTTCGCTGCGTGCACCGGCCCTTTCGCCGGCAGCTGTCGCTCCTCCGCCCGACATTCAACCGGACAAATTGCGGGCGGCTCCGGGCTTGAACGCCGGCGCAATTGCTCCCACTCCGCAGGTGCAGCGTGATCGGATGCAAGCCGCGCCAGCGTTGAATGCCAGCGTGATTCCTCCAGCTCCCTCGGCCCAGCGCGACATTGCAACCCTTCGCCTGCCGGGTTCGCAGCCCATGCAGGTGGTTGCGCCCCCGGTTTCGGCGCCGGAAAGAATCTCCAACTCTAACGCGCGGCTCACCCTGCCCGCGCCGAGCGTGGTTGCGCCGCCGCCAACGGTGGCACGCGACCTTGCGACGGCAGGTCCGGGCTTCGGCGCGGGCGATTTACGCAAACAAATTGTGCCGCCGCCCGCTCAAATGGGAGGAACCTCAACCGATGGCCGAGTTTTGGGCGGAATGTCCGGTGGCTTTGGAAATCCCTCCGTCGTACCTCCACCAGTACAGTTAGGCGGAGGCTCGGGAGGGCAGCACCAGCCGGTCAGCGGATTGGGCGGCGGCACAGGGGTTGTCCCGCCTCCTCCCACAATTTCCGGCGGCAGTTCAGTGACGGGTCAGGGCAGCGGCAACCGCGGTGCGGGGCGTGGCGGCCCGCTGGACGTCGGTTCCGTGGCAGCTCCACCAAAGAGCGGCGGCGCCGGCAATGGGACGGGAATTGTGGTCTCCAGCAAGCCCGGATCGGGGGTTGGTGTGCCTGGCAGCGGTGGCGCGGGATCCCTGGCCATGTCTCCCGCTGGCGGCGATAAACCAGGATTGGGAGGTTCGGGAGGCGGCAGCGGTATCGGCAGAGGCAGTGGTCCGGGGAGCGGATCGGCAGGTGAAGGATCGGGCGCGGGAAAAGAAGGTAGCGGCCCCGGCTCCGATGTGATGGCGAAAAATGGAATCTCGCCTTATCCCGGTTCCGGTGGCGCCGGAACCGGGGCCGGCGGAACACCGGCCGTTCCTGGAGTATCAGTGAAGGGCGGCAGCAACACCAGCGGCGCTGTCACGCTGCCAAGCTTTGGTTCCGCGCCAGATCAGGCAAACTCGCCGGGACGCTCTTCCTCGAATGAGCACCGCGGGCCCGGCATCACCATCGAAGCCAGCCCGCGCTCAGGGGGCGCATTCAATTTCTACGGCAGGCTGAACGGAGATAAGATTTACACCATTTACATCGAAACCGGCCTGGGAACTGCCGTTTTGGAGTACGCGGATTCTACCTCCTCCGCGCGCCGCTATGCAGGAGATCTATCTGCTCCGGAACCGATTAAGTCTGACCTGCCGGCGAATTTGCGTCGCTCGCGCCTGGTGATTACCTGTGTTCTTGATCGCTCGGGAGCATTGAAGAATCTGCAGGTGCTGGAGTCCAGCGGCAGCGAGATGACCAGCCGAGTCATGGCGGCGTTACCGGCATGGAAATTCCGGCCGGCCATGCGGGGAGATCAGCCGGTCGAGGTGAATGCAATTTTGGGATTCGGAGTTGATACCAGCGACAGATTTTAAGATCGCTGGATCCGGCAAGAGCTGCCAGACGAATTACCGCTTCCAGGCCGCCATGATGACCAGAACTACAGGCAAATAGATCACCGAGGCATGCACGACCCGGCTGGCCAGGATTTTCGACGTCGACCTGGCAAGTTTCGTCGCGTGATATAGAAAAAATGCTCCCGCCCCTGCCATGCACAACATGTAGGCCGCGCTGCTTCGTCCCGCGACCGGCAACATCGTAATCAAAACCAAGACGACCGTCACACCCATGATTTCGGCTTTAGTGAAGCGTCCGTCAGCATCGAACTCCGGCAGCATACGAAAACCGGCGCGCGAATAATCCTCGCGGTACATCAGGGCTATCGCCAGAAAATGTGGGAATTGCCACAGGAAAAGAATTGCAAACAGAAACCAGGCTTGCGGGTTGATGGCGCCCGACGCGCCCGCCCATCCGATCAGGGTCGGCATCGCTCCTGGGATTGCTCCCAGCAGCGTGCACAGCGGAGTGATCCTCTTCAGCGGAGTGTAGACCAGAAGATATGCCAACAGCGTCGACACGGCGAGCAGGGCTGACAAGGCATTCACCGTCGCCGCCAGGCACAGCCCTCCGGCGACACTTAACCCCAACCCGAACCACAACGCTTCGCGGGCGGTGAGTCTGCCTGAAACCAGCGGGCGGTTGGCGGTGCGGCGCATCTGCGAGTCGTAGCGGCGTTCCATCAACTGATTGAGGGTAGCCGTGCCGCTCGCTACCAGTAATGTTCCAACCAGAGTGCTGGCGAGTTTTCCGATATTGAGCGGACCACGAGAGCCCAGGTAATATCCTGCCGAAGTAGTCATCAGTATCAGCAAATTCACTTCGGGCTTGGTCAGGGTGTAGTAGTCCCGCAGCTTGGAAGTGAGCTTAACCGTTTGACCCGGAGCTGCTATCGCGTGGGTTGTCGCCATAGGATGGATGCTGAATTTGACAAACTGCTATTACTCAATTCGGTCCGATTCGTCCGCGCCCTCTAGACCTCGAAACTGATTTCGCTTGTGATAAACCACAAAAATCATTCCCACGGATACCAGCGTGGGAGGAAGTATAAGGATTAGAATCCCGCTGCGCAGCGCCTGAATCATCTGAGTGCCCGCCGATGCAGCCTGGGTATAGCACAGCGCACAGCTCTGCGCGAGGGCGGGAAGGGCTGAAGCGAACAATATCAGCAATACCCCCACCATCCAGTTGAGACGTGATCTTCTTCCCAGCGTCATGGTTTGTCTTTGTGCTCCGTCTCAGGAGCAGTTTAACCCACACCTTAACAGACGAAAGCTGTCGGTCCACCCGTATTGCATGGTCAACAGCACAAAACCGGTAAATATCAGGACGAACAACACGAAGCCGCGCTTTTCCGTCCACAAATGCATAAAGAACATGACCGCAAGCCCCGCCTCGACCATGGCAACGGCAAACATGCGGGCGAACATTTGCCAGGCGTCAATATTCTGATAAGCGATGAAGAATTGCACACCAGCCAGGCCCAGCAGGCAAAGATACACGATCAGGTCCTTGCCGATTCCACCAGTTTTCATTTGCGAATTTGTCATGATCATCTGCTCCAGCTTCAGTCTAGTGGGCGAGATTCAAGAGATACACAAAGGGTACGACAAACATCCACACCAGATCGACGAAGTGCCAGTAAAGGCCGAGAATCTCAATATCATCCGCGTTGTAACGCCCGCCCTTGTAGCGCAGACCTACAACGACGAGAGCGACTACGCCGCCGGTAACGTGCGTGAGATGCAAACCGGTGATGCTGAAAAAAGCGGTTCCGAAAAGGCCCGTCCCCCATGGATTCTGCAACAGTGTCATGCCTTCGCCAATCAGTCCCAGCCATTCGCGGATGTGCAGGAGTGCAAACAGCAGTCCGGCGGCTGCGGTGATCATCGTCCATCGAAATGCCCCGGCTTTGTCCCCGGTTTTCGCGGCTTGGACTCCCAACA
>CATPBY010000131.1 GCA_955652845.1 uncultured Terriglobales bacterium
ATGTCTTCGCCAATCAGCCGGGGCAACATCTTGCCAATCTCAGTAATGACCCAGTTCAAATCGAGGACCTGCAAAGACTGGACCTGTTTGCGGCTGAAGGCCAGTAATTGGCGAGTGAGATCGGCGGCCCGGCGCGACGCGGTCATGATCTCCTGCACGTTGCGGCGCAACGGATGCTCGGGCGCCAGCGAGTCCAGCATCAGCTCGGCGTAGGCGCTGATCACCATAAGCAGGTTGTTGAAGTCATGGGCAACGCCGCCCGCCAGGGTGCCGATTGCATCCATCTTCTGGGCCTGCTGCAGTTGCGTCTCAAGCCTGAGCCGCTCCGTGATGTTGCGGTCATTCGAGATAAAGTGGGTGATCTTCCCCGCGGCATCGCGCAAAGGCGTGATTGTCTTTTCCGCAAAGAAGATCTCACCGCTCTTCTTGCAGTTTTCCAGAACTCCACGAAACACGGTTCCGGAAAGAATTGTTTGCCAGAGTTTCTGATAGCTCTCAGGCGTCTGCTTTTCACATTTAAGGATTCGAGGCGTCTGTCCGATGGCTTCTCCGTGAGTGTAACCGGTGAGCACTTCAAAGGCTGGATTCACGTATTCAATCACCCCGTTACGGTCCGTGATGATTATCAGATCTGCGGATTGCTCAACCGCGCGCCAGAGCTTGCGTAACGAGTCTTCCGCTCGCTGGCATTGGCGTTCTTTACCGTAGATCTCGAGAGCCTGGTGGATGGTGCGGGGGATGCAGGCGTCGCCGGCATTGACCGTTGACACTCGATCGCGTGTTCCAGCGCGGATTGCAGCCTCAACCGCCTCCTCGTCAATGTGATCGCTGAGGAAGATGACGGGCGCTCCCACACCATCGTTCTGAATCGCCTGCAACAGTCGAAGTCCAATGCCGTCACCGGACCTGCAATCGCACAGAACCAAGTCGTGAGTGGTTTGTTTCAGCAGCTCCAGCGCCTCTTCGGGCGAATGCGCGAAGTCCAGACCGATCTGCCCCCCTCCTGCCCGAATGAGCAGATCGCGCAAGTAAAGGAAATCCTCCTGATCCTCGGCCATCAGCAGTATCTGCATATGCGCGCCGCCAACGGCAACGTTGCTTAAACCGTGCATGCCACACCCCGCCTGATTAACAGATCGGAAGCCCAACGGTGAAAGCATCGCGCACCTTGGTGCATTATGGGGAGAAGATGCTGGTCAATCCTCATTTCGGGAGGAGTGCGGTTTAGGGAAGGGCCGGTTGTCGGCAGGGAGAACCTGCAATGCTTTTCCCAGAATCCAGCACATACTCCACCTCATCCTTTATGCTAGTAGTGCGAATATGTCTGCCCAATCCAAAACAACCCCCCAATCAGCGTCAATCGGAGTGATCGACGCGTCACCCGGAGAGCGTGAGCGTGTGTTCGACGCGTTCCGCCATTGGGGATACCTCGAAGCTGACCTCGATCCGCTCGGCTTTCTGGCTCCGGTGTCACATCCCGATCTGCAGCTTGAAGGTGATCTGGCCCGCGAAGCGCGCCAGGCTTACTGCGGTACCGTGGGCGTGGAGTTTATGCATATCACTGAACCCGAACGCCGGCGCTGGATCCAGGAGCATATGGAAGGCGAGCAGGTTGCAGTAGACCAGCAGCGCGTGCTTGACCTGCTTATCCGGGCTGACCTGTTCGAGGAGGTTCTGCAGCAGCGGTATCTCGGTTCCAAGCGCTTTTCTCTCGAAGGGGTGACTGCCCTGATTCCGATGGTGGATGAAATTCTCGAAGCCGCCGGGGAACGCGGTGCGATTGAACTGGTCATGGGCATGAGCCATCGGGGACGCCTGAACGTGATTGTTCATGTCGCCAAACGGGCTCCCGAAGAAGTATTCGCCGGTTTCGAGGACGTCGACCCACGCAGCGTTCTCGGCGGGGGCGACGTGAAGTATCACATGGGCGCAACCGGCGAGTATGTCACCCGCAGCGGGGCCAGGATTCATATCCACCTGGTTTCAAATCCCAGTCACCTGGAGGCGGTCGATCCGGTGACGGTTGGACGCACGCGCGCCAAACAGGATCGCGCCGGAGAGGGTGGTACCCAGAAGTATGTCCCCCTGCTGGTCCACGGCGACGCTGCATTCGCCGGCCAGGGGATCACCGCCGAGACCCTTAACTATGCTGACCTTAGAGGTTACGACGTCGGAGGCACCATTCACGTGCTGGTCAATAACCTGCTCGGTTTCACTACGATTCCACGGGAATTGCATTCCTCTCGATTCGCGGCACAGCTTGCCCGCCGACAATCTATTCCGATTTTCCATGTGAACGGCGAGGATGTCGAAGCAGTAGTGCGGGTGGGACGCATGGCACTTGAGTACCGCTACGCCTTCGGCGGGGATGTTGTTGTGGACATGATCGGCTATCGTCGTCATGGTCACAGCGAAGTGGATGATCCCACGGTTACCCAGCCGCTCTTGTATAAGGCGATCAAGCAGCACCCTCCGCTCTGGAAGATTTACGCCGAGGATATTGAGGCAGAAAACGCTACGGAACGGGCGCAGGAAATCCGGAGTGAACTTGAAGCAGCACAGAAGAAGGCTGGCAGCATCACCAAGAAACCCACGCTGCGCGATCTGCCCAGCTATTGGGACAAATACCGGGGTGGACGGTACAAACCGCAATACGAAGTTGACACGGGAGTGCCTGCGGAAGAATTGCGCGAGGTCGCTGAACGTCTCACGACTTACCCGCAGGGATTCCATATTCATCCCAAGGTCAAGAAGTTGCTGGAACAGCGCGCGGAAATGGGCGAGGGCAGGCGGCCTGTCGATTACGGAATGGCTGAGGCTCTCGCCTTTGGCAGCCTGGTAAGGGCCGGTGTTCCGGTGAGGCTAAGCGGCCAGGACACGCGCCGGGGCACCTTCAATCAGCGTCACTCGGTTCTGCTCGACATTGAAAACGAACAGGAATATGTGCCGCTCGAACACATTGCCGCCGATCAGGCGCGTTGCGAAATCTACAATTCAACGTTATCTGAAGCGGGGGTGCTGGGCTTCGAGTATGGCTACAGCCGCGATTATCCCGAGACGCTGGTGCTGTGGGAAGCGCAGTTCGGCGACTTCGTGAATGTCGCGCAGGCCGTGATTGACCAGTTCATCAGCGCGGGTGAAGACAAGTGGGGTCTGCTTTCCGGGGTGGTCCTGCTGCTGCCCCATGGCTATGAAGGACAGGGGCCAGAACACTCGAGCGCCCGCATCGAGCGTTTTCTGCAATTGGCCGCGCGCGACAATTTCCAGATCTGCCAGCCCTCAACCGCCGCTCAGTATTTCCATTTGCTGCGTCGCCAGGCATTGCGCTCCTGGCGTAAACCGCTGGTGATTTTCACCCTCAAGAGCATGTTGCGCCATCCCGACGCATCATCTCCCATCGAAGATTTCACCCACA
>CATPBY010000132.1 GCA_955652845.1 uncultured Terriglobales bacterium
ACGCCGCCGAGCTGGCGCCCAACCTGGCCTGGCTGCCCAACACTCCATCGTCAACCGTCTTCATGGAGCGCTGGCGTGCCGTGTCAGGGGCGCTTGAACCAGTGCTGGCCGCACTGCAAGCTCCGCTGCGCGGGCAGAATGTTTCGGACGACTTTCGCTGGCTGCATGACCATGTCAACCTGCTTTACAGCGAGCTGAGAAGCACGGGCGAGATGCTCAAGACGCTTCGCAAGATTCCCCATGTGCGGATGCAGAACGGCGCCGTTGTTCCAAGGGTTGTGGCTATTGCCGAAGGCATGCTGGCCGCGACTGATTACCGCTTCAGCGAGGACGCCTTCACCGTTTATGCGCGCGGCTTTCAGGAAAGTTCAGTTCTCAAGATCAAGGAGTTGTGGGCTCTGATTCCGGCGCTGAAACTGGTTCTCATGGAGCGAGTCGCGAACTGGGGCCCTCGGCTGCTGGCGGACCGCGAGGGATCCTACGGCGTCGGAAATTGCATTCGCAGTCTTCGGGACAATGGGCACTCCTCCTGGAAAGACGTAATCGAACCGCAGATTCGTCTCGATCAGGTACTGCGGGAGGATCCAGCGGGTGCCTACTCGCGGATGGATTTTGAAAGCCGCGACCAGTATCGAAACAAGCTGGTCAAGATTGCCGAGGCCTCCGATTTCACCGAAGGCGAGGTGGCGCTCGAAGTGTTGGCTCTGTCGCGCGAGGCGCAACAACAGAATCACGCGACTTTACGCGAGACCTTGCGGCGGTCCCATATTGGCTATTATCTGATGGCGGAAGGAAGAAGCATCCTCCAGCGCAAAGTGGGCTACCGCCCTTCGCTGATCCAGCGCCTGCGCGCTTTTCTATGGAATCACCCCGATGAATCTTATCTCGGTGGCATCGGCTTCCTGACCTTCGTACTTATTTCGGCGATCCTTCTGCTGCTGACAGACCCCAACAGTCCGCCTGCGCGCGTTCTGTTCTCCATGCTGATTTTGCTGCTGCCCTGTTCGCAGACAGCAGTCCAGCTGATGAACTATGTGATTACTGCAATTCTGCCGGCCGAAATTATTCCCAAGCTGGATCTGTCGGAGGGAATTCCTGACGACTGCGTGACCCTGGTTGCGATTCCATGTCTGCTTCTGAACGACGAACAGGTCCACAGGCTGGTCGATGATCTGGAGGTTCGTTTTCTCGGCAACCATGATCGCAATTTGCATTTCGCGCTGCTTAGCGATTTGCCGGATTCGCCTGAACTGTGCAGCGAGGAACATCCGCTGGTGGATTTATGCTCGCAGTTGATTCGGCAATTGAACGAAAAATATTCCGGGGAAGAGATGGGGTCGTTCTTCCTCTTCCATCGCCATAGAGTTTACAACCCAAGGGAACGGGTTTGGATGGGATGGGAGCGGAAACGGGGAAAGTTGCTCGATCTCAACAAGCTGTTACGGCAGCAATATGACAGTTTTCCGGTAAAGATCGGAAGCCTTTCCGTTTTGCCGCGGGTACGCTACGTAATCACCCTCGACGCCGATACTGAACTACCGCGCGGCTCCGCGCACCGGATGGTTGGCGCTCTGGCCCACCCTCTGAATCAGGCAATCATCGATCCAGAAAGGAATGTCGTCGCTACGGGCTACGGAATTCTGCAACCCAGGGTGGGAGTGAGCGTTCAAAGCGCCGCGCGCTCCCGGCTGGCGGGCATCTACTCGGGGCAGACCGGATTCGATATCTACACGCGGGCTGTGTCTGACGTTTATCAGGACCTGTACGGAGAAGGCAGCTTTGCCGGAAAAGGGATTTACGAAGTGGACACCGTCCACAGCGTTCTGGATCGGCGATTCCCGCGCAACGCGCTGCTGAGTCATGATCTGATCGAAGGCGCCTATGCCCGCGCTGGTTTGCTCAGCGACGTGGAGATTATCGAAGATTATCCCTCCCACTACAGCGCCTACAACCGCCGCAAGCACCGCTGGTTACGCGGTGACTGGCAGATCGTAGAGTGGATAACCTCGCGTGTGCCGGATGAATCGGGCGAGCGGGTGCGCAATCCGATTTCGATGATTGCGCAATGGAAGATTCTTGACAATTTGCGCCGTAGTCTGGTGGAACCGGCCACTTTCCTGCTGCTGGTGTTCGGCTGGGTCGTGCTGCCCGGGGATCCGCGATACTGGACGCTGGCTACGATTGCGCTTCTCGGCGCTCCCGCGCTCTGCAGGTTCGCCTTTGATCTGGCGCGAGCCGTGGTAGAAGAGAAAAGCGCGATCGCACGCGACGCCCTCGGTGAACTCTTTGCCGCCGCGGTAAACGTATTTCTGATTTTGACATTTCTTGCCCACCAGATGCTGCTTTCGCTTGATGCCGTGGTGCGGGCACTGGTGCGCCGCATGGTAACTCGCCGTCGCCTGCTGGAATGGGAAACGGCCGCGGAAGCGGAACTCGGATCCAATAAACGCACTCCGTTGGAAACATACCTGGATTGGACCCCTGCGCTGGCTCTGGCATTGGGGCTGCCACTTTTCTCATTTGCGCGCCGCAACGCCTTTCTGGCAGCCCTCCCGCTCCTATTGCTGTGGGCGGGCGGCAAACTGGTCTCAAAGTGG
>CATPBY010000133.1 GCA_955652845.1 uncultured Terriglobales bacterium
CAATAAAGCTGCCCTAACCCTCCGTCCTCGGCGGGTAAAAGCCTTTTGCCGCAAAGACCGCAAAGGAATTCCGCAAAAGACGCAAAGTAAGGAGAAAAAGACATTGCTCGGAAAAGCGTCTTTGCAATCTGGCGACTGCGCTAACCGACCGCGGGATGTCAGTAGCAAGGGCTGTTTAAGCCTGCTACTATCCCTGAGGACAGCAATGATAAACGGCAAGCGCATCGCCGTAGTTCTCCCCGCCTATAACGCGGAAAAAACACTGGAAGCCACAGTGCGGGAACTGCCGGATCTCGTGGACATCCGTATTCTGGTGGATGATCACAGCTCCGATCAGACGCTTGAAATTGCTGACCAGCTCGGCCTCCATACATTCGTCCACGACCAGAATTACGGCTACGGACGCAATCAGCAGACCTGCTATCGCGAGGCTCTCGCCAATGGCGCGGATGTAGTCATCATGCTGCATCCGGATTATCAATACACACCTCTGCTGGTAACGGCGATGGCCAGCCTGGTGGCCTACGGCGTTTATGACGTCGTCCTGGGCTCCCGCATTCTTGGAGGGCAAGCCCTGCGCGGAGGTATGCCGCGCTACAAATACATTGCCAACCGTTTATTGACGGCTGTGGAGAATCTTTTTCTTGGGCTTAAGCTATCGGAATATCACACTGGCTATCGCGCTTTCAGCCGTGACGTTCTTATGGGCTTGCCGTTACTGGAAAATTCAGATGACTTTGTTTTTGACAATCAAATGCTGGCGCAATGCGCGCATTTTGGCTTCCGTATTGGCGAAGTGTCCTGTCCTACCAAATATTTCAAAGAAGCTTCTTCCATCAACTTCCGGCGCAGCGTGACTTACGGTTTCGGGGTTCTTTGGACAGCTTTGCAGTTTGGGCTGCAGAAGATGGGTGTCGGGCATTTCAGGATATTCAATGCCAAAGGACGCCGGCTTGAACCCGGTTATGCCACATATTACGTGCGGCACGGCAGCCGGACTGCGGCAGGATAACGGCTATTTTTTCCTGGATAGCAGTCCAAGAATGCTGCTGGCAAATTTGTCGGAGAACCCGAACCGCGATTTGGCTCTCGAATACAAATCCACCGCCTCTTTGTCCAGCCAGATGAGCGCCGATTCCAGAAGCCCATCGTCAGGCCGCGCGCGATAATCAGTTGATTGCCCGCTGAACTTCGCGTTTTGCTCAACCGTGTAGTAGTACAAAGCCAGGCTCTTGCGTGATACCCCGGGCGGACAACGCAGGGGATCCGGAAATCCATGAAAGGATCCTTCGCAGGTGGTAAAAATCACGGCATGGTTGAAAAAGGGAGGATACTTGGCGGCGCACCGGCACATCGACTTTTCCCAAAATTCAATTGCACCGCCCCACTCCTCTTGCCATCCAGGATTCAAATAGAGGACAAGGTTTACCCGCCTGCGCCAGTTTTTGTGGTAGTGATGATTGCTGAAGTCAGTGTGAAGGTTCAAAAAACCGCCGTGTCCTGATTGATGCAAGCCGCCACCTTCAAGCGTCGGATCCGCTAACAGGCCAGGAATGCCGGTCAACTCGGAAAGCCAGCTCACAAATTGCGGTGAATTCAGTTCGTCGGTCACCTCTCCCAGATGCGGAGGAAAAAGGTCCCGCTTGGCCAATCCGAGTTTGTTTTCGTTGTGATGCTTGTAGTGGGTCCAGGCTTCGGTACCGGGATCGGGAAATTCTTCGGCCATGGCCCGGGCAGCTTCAGGGTCGAGAAAATCAGCAATACGGATATGAGGGAATGGGCGATTGTCCTGATACTGATGGGCGAGAGCGGCCAGTTCTGGGCCCTGCTTTGCATAAGGAAACAACAGGATTTGATTCGCCACAGCCGGCGCACAAGACATCAGCCATTTTCCTCCACAGTCTTGGATGTTTTGTTAGATGCAGCCTTATCTTACAGGGAAGTCAGCCGTCATGCCTTCGTCGAATTTAATTCAGCCGGCAAACCAGCACCGCTGAATTGTGAAATGGACAATTGAGTCCCACTACCCCGGGGGTTTGAAGAACTACCCAAGTCACTCCATATTTGGCCTGAAGACGGCGGAAATCCTCAATCCGAAAGCGCTTCCAATCCCTCTGTTCCTGGACCTGCTGGTACCACTCTTCCGCTAATGGCGGGAACATGGATACGGCGCCGCTATCCTTAATCGCATCCGCCAGCATGCTGCGCTGGGCAATCGCTCGAAACCCCTGAGCATCTTCGCCTCGGATGCGCATGTGAAGGGGATCGAGCGCGAAAGTGGCCTCGACCGGAGTATTCTCTCTAATCCAAACAAAAGCCTCGGCCCAGGAGTTCTTCGGTGGCGCTCCCGGCCATTCAACGTGGCTGCTGTCCGCGAACAGGGAGCGCTGTGCGAGGAACATCCCCGCGCACAAGGGGACAAATAAAAGCAGCCATCGCGTGGGTCGGTTCTTTAACGAACAATGCCCGAGAAATCCGCCGGTGAACAATACTAAGAGAATGTAGAGCAGATGGAGGCTCCGCATTGGCTGCAGCCGGGCCAGACTTCCAAAGCGAGCAGGTATCGAAACTATGAGGGCCGCAACGAAGTAAACCAAGTCATAAATAATGAGCGCGACGCACGCAAGATCCAGGTTCCGCAAGTTTTTCTCGCGGGCCCATCGTGCAAGCAACCACAACAGGGGGATCGGCCCGACAATTCCCAGCCATTCGTACCACTGCCAATTCTGGATGTAATGAAAGGGATGATAGAGGGAAGCTTGGCGATAGGCTTCGGAAGGCTGTTCAAATGAAATTCCTATTGGCAGTAAGGCTACGAGCATAGCAGGGTGAAGGCGAAATCTCTTCATCCCCACCAGCAGGCCCCCATAAGAAAAGGCAAAGACCGCCATGAGCGGATGGACTAGTGCGGAGAAGGCGATCCACAGTCCGGCCCATTTGTATTTTCCATCCAGAACATAGGCGATACCGAACACGGCGGCGAACGCAGCCAGGTTACGGGGATTAACGTACTGATCGAAGATGTAGAGCGCAGTGCCCGCCACCGGCAGGGTCAGAAGCGTCGCTACCAGACCGACCCCAGCCCAACGGGCTTTGCGGTCGATGAAGCATTTGCCGCTTAGCTGCCAACAGGCGAGCAACATAAGGAAGATAGAAGCCAGGTGCCATATCAACAGAGCCGCATCGAGCGATAAATGCGTCAGCTTGACGGAGGCAGCCAGAAGATTGGGAAACAGTGTCAGGCGCGCATGCGATTCGAAAAATTGCGCGCCAAAGGGAAAGAGTTCCGGATGCAGGATTTTTTCTACGCCGGGAAGATAAATCTCGGCATCTTCGGCGCCCGGATGGTAGCCGTGAATAAGCAGAGCGCCAAAAGTCAGGATTAGGAGAAGAAGGACATCTTTCGCTTTCAGATAGTCTCCCCGCCCGAGCCGGCCCGCGTGTGAAGAATGTAACAATCGTTTGGCTACGGCGCAAATTCGATGAGCGCGGAAGCGAGGGGGAGCCGCGTCGTTGCGCCAGCGTCGGCCTGAGCGTAGCATTTAAATCGAGATGGCAACCAGCGCAACCGTCGCAGCCGCCAGACGCCCGCCGACGCTCTGCCTGCACGAGGTTATAAGCTTCGCCTACGATACGTTCCGCAGCAACACCATACGTTTTATGCTGACCGCCCTGGGCATGGTGATCGGCACCGCATCTCTCATCCTGGTAGTTACCATCGGCCTGACCGGAAAGCAGTATGTGCTCAGTCAAATTCAGGGCATCGGCGCTAACCTGATTTACGTCGAGTATCAGGGTGGGGGCCAGCGCATTACCAACACCTCACCAGACCCTCTAACCCTCGATGATATGCAGGCTGCAGAAACCCAGGTGCCTGGGATCGTTGCTGGGTCTCCCGTCCTCCAACTTGATGAGCGTATCCCGGTCGGCAACGGAAAAGAGCGCGATATTCTCATTCTCGGTGTTTATCCTGAGTATCGCGTCGTCCGCAATCTGGTGGTTCTGTCGGGAAGGTTCTTCGATGCACAAGACGAGCAAGCTCACAACAAGGTCGGAGTGATCACTCAGAAGATGGCGAACCAGGTTTACGGCTCGGTAGAGGATGCCGTTGGCAGGGTCATCAAACTCAACGGCCTTCCTTTCACAATCATCGGAACGTTTAAGGAGCGAGTCGATACCTTTGGGCAATCTGAAGTGATCGATAACACCATGGCGATTCCGTACACCGTGGGTCGTTACTTCAGCGATACCCCCGCCATCAAGCAAATCTATTTCTCTGTCGCTGACCCATCCCTCGTGGTTCCGGCGACCGAGCAGATCCGGCACGTGATTCAATCTCGCCACCGGGCGGAATCGGTGTACAACGTGGCCAATTTGACCCAGTTGGTGGCTGTAGCCGAGAAAACGGCAAATGCCCTTACCGTCGTACTTTTGCTGGTAGCTACTGTGGTGTTAAGCGTGAGTGGGATCGGAATCATGAACATCATGCTGGCCACGGTAAGCGCCCGGATCCGTGAAATTGGCATCCGCAAGGCGATCGGCGCGACCAGCCGAGAGATCCGCTTTCAATTCCTTTCTGAAGCCATCTTAATTTCGTTGATCGGGGGTTTTGCCGGAGTTGTCATCGGATTGGCTCTGCCTTTTTCTATAAGGTTTTTCACGGAATACCGCATCCCGATATCGGGTATCTCGGCGGTAGTCGCGCTTGTGGTTTCCTCGCTGGTGGGTATTCTCTTCGGTACCGTTCCCGCCGCTCGCGCTGCCCAGTTGGATCCGGTGGAGAGCCTGCGTTACGAGTAGTCCAAACTCGCTTCCCATTTCTTTCGATGTAGGCGCGGGCGTCCCGCCCGTGCCATGCCGGAACCTGTCACAGACGCGGACGCCTACCTCTACAGTTAAGAAGCCCGAGAAGATTTAACCCCAGCGGTCACGGCATACACCGCCAGGATTACAAAAAGCGGGTCAATCGGGCGGCGGTAGTAATCCTCAGCGTGAGTGAAGTAATAGACAACGGGAAAAAGAAACAGCGCGATCGCGAAAGGCATTGCCACCGCCGCGCTGTGCCTAAAAGCCCGCCATAGCCCGGCCAGCGCGAAGATGGTCAGAGTTGTGCCCAGGAAGATGTTCGGCGGATCGAGGGGCTCGGCTTCCAGGTAGCGGTGACTGAAGCTCCAGAAATTCGTCCACATATACACCGCCCGGCGCAGGGACAGCACGGCGAAAGCGCCGCGATGTCTGGCAATATAGTCGAGCGCCTGCTCGCGTTTATGCCGCATGTAGGCCAACTCTCCCATTTGCTGGTACTCTCGCCATTCGCTTGCGGTATTGGAGGGATGGAATCCACCCGGCGCAAAATGCCAGGTGTTGCCATTGTTACCGACGTACAGCTCAAGGCCGAAGTTGTCGCGAAAAGGAATGAACGTATCAAAAGCCAGGTAATTGCGGATGAGCCATGGCGAGGCTACCGCCACAAATGCGAGCGAAGCCGCAACGCTGGGTACGAACCAAGGCTGCAGTTGACGATAGCGCCGGCTGCACATCCATAACGCGAGCCAGGGCGCAACAGAGAGAACAATGGGATCGGTCAGGGCCGCTAGTCCGCAGAGCAAGCCAAATCCAACCCAGATTGAAGTCTGCGACGTGTTTCCCAGACCCAAAGCAGCCCAAAAAACCAGGCTCAACATCAGGGTGGTCAAGGTAGTAGGCCAAATAAAATCGGCGGAGAAATAAATCGCGTAAGGGAAAAATGCCCAAGCCCACGCTGCCCAAAGCGCCGCCCGGTCGCCAAAGCTCTTGAGCGCAATAAAAAAAACCAGAATGCAGGTGAGGGCGGAAAACAGGCTGTCCAGTGCGAGAATAGCGATTGCTGATGTCTTGGTGTAAATCCCAAAAATCTTGAACGCGACCGCCACGAGGAAGGGATATACGGGGGTCATCAAGGCGGTTGGCCCGGTATCCGCATGAAAAGGGCTGCTGAACCCGCGGCCTTGAACGAGGGAACGCGCGATCCTGCCAGTTTCTCCGGCAAATCGCCAGTGATCGCGATCCGGATTCAGACGCTCCGGGTAAAGAAAAGCAACCCCGCCCAGCCGGATGACCAGCGCCACTGCCACCACCATGAAAAGATAGGTTCGTTGAACCTTCTGCGGTGGTTCGATCAACGAAGTTCCTTCCCTCGACTGACGTTGAGCGAAATAGAGGAGTTTTGAAGCTGTGAACTTCTACACAGTACGGGATGCGATGTCAACAAGGAGAAATCGATAAGACGATCGTGGCGCTCACAAACGAAAAGCCGGGCTGGTTGGCCCGGCTTACCTCGCCTTACTACTTTAGGGATCGATTTGGTTCCAAGGTCCCCGCAGATTTATTGTCCACCGCTATTCTCGCGAACGGAGCCACGGTCGTTGTTCGCGCATCTGTCACCGCTACATGACCAGTGCCAGATCCTCCAGTTCGTGCTGCAGGACGGGCAACGAACAGCCTGACATTTCCACGCGACCGACCGCGTCCCGGGCCGCTTGAGGCGACACTCCGTAACCACGTCCCATCAGGAAGACCTGCAAAAGTTCGGCAGCCTCGCGCGAATCGATCAATCCACCCTGCAACAGATCGTTTCGCAGAGCCGTCAATTCCGTACTGGAAAATCGCTCCTTCATGGCCATCACCTCACCTCCGAACCGTTACCGCTGTTACCCATTAGAGTCAGCAAGTGCCGTTTACGTTGCATGCAATTCTGTTGCCGCAACTTTCGTGCACTTCTAAGTCTGTGCAAAACCTCTACTTGGATTACTTAAACCCCTTGGACGAAGGCAAGTTGCGGCTCCATTCCTAAAGTCGTAACCCGCATCGTGGTTACGGCTAAGGGAGTTCCGAAGTGACACGTTGTGTCGCTTTGGAACAGAAAAGGGGCAGTCCTGGATTCGGGCGTTTCAGACCGAGGGGTCAGGAGGGATCGGTGACGGCTTCATCGACTAACATAATTGGGATGTTGTCGCGTATGGGATAGACCCGGCGGCATTCGCTACACTTCAGCCTCTGTCCTTCATCCTTGAGCACCAGCGGCTTCTTGCAGACCGGGCAAACCAGGATGTCGAGCAGATCTTGGGGAATCATGACACCGGCATTGTACCGATTGCGAGGAGCAGACGAAAGTCGAATTTAGAACGCTTGCCAGTCGAGTGCGGCTGCCGCAATTCCCGCCTAATCCCGAACCTGAATTGAACTTTCCACCGGGAGAAGCGGTGTGCAGCGCTTTTGCTGCGGATGGTTTACGATAAATCTCCATCGGATCGCTTTCGTAACGAGGAATTATGGCTGCCAGCATTCTGGACGGCAACAAGATTGCCAGCGAAATTAAGGCGGAAGTCGCTACCGAGGTAAAGGCGATGGCGGCTGCCGGAACGCGTCCGAGTCTGGCCGTCATCCTCGCCGGTCACAATCCCGCTTCCGAGATCTATGTGCGGGGAAAAGTTAAAAGCTCCGAGGAAGTTGGTATATACAGCGAGCAACTGACGCCGCCAGACACGATCTCTACGGAAGAATTGCTGGAAATGGTGATAAAGCTCAACCAGCGCGACGAAATCGACGGCATCCTGGTGCAGCTTCCCTTACCGTCGCAAGTGGATTCCAAGAAAATTCTGATGGCGGTAGACCCCGCGAAGGATGTCGACGGGTTTCATCCGGTCAACGTCGGCTTTCTTTCTACCCAGCGCCCGGGCCTGGTTCCATGCACGCCGGCCGGAATCCTTGAGATTCTTAGGCGCAGCAACGTTCCAATTGCCGGCCAGCAGGCCGTCGTAGTGGGCCGCAGCGATATTGTAGGTAAGCCGACCGCCATGCTGCTCATCAATGGAAACGCCACCGTCACAGTGTGCCACTCAAAAACGCGGGAGCTTCCCGGGGTGTGCAGACGCGCGGATATTCTGGTGGCGGCGATTGGCCGGGCCGGTATGGTCACGCGCGACTTTGTAAAGCCGGGTGCGACCGTCATCGATGTCGGAATGAATAAAGTCACCGACCGGGCTGAGTTCGACCGGCTTTTCGCGGGAAATGCCAGGCGAGAGGAAACCTTCCGCAGCAAGGGCTCAACCCTTGTGGGGGATGTTCACCCTGAGGTCGCCGAAGTCGCCGGAAAACTAACGCCCGTACCCGGTGGCGTCGGACCATTGACTATCGCAATGCTGATGGCGAACACGGTGCGAGCGGCAAAATTGCGGCGTGGATCCCGAGTGCCTGCCTTCGCGGGGGAGCGCTCCTGAGGTGCTTAGAGTCGGCCTGACCGGCGGTGTCGCCGCGGGCAAGTCGGCAGTAGGAGAAATGTTTGTGGCGCTCGGCGCCCACCTTATTCAGGCTGACCAGATTGCTCACCAGCTCATGCAGCCGGGCGAGGCCGTTTATCAGCTGGTGGTGGAACACTTCGGCGCGGGCATCTTGAATCCCGATGGTACGGTCAACCGCGCACGGCTGGCCGAAGCGGCTTTTGGGCAACCGGGTAAGAAGAATTCGTCGCTTCAGAATTCGCGAATTCTGGAACTGAACCAGATCGTGCATCCTGCCGTAATAAAAAGACAGGAGATGTGGATGGAAGAGGTGGGACGCCGCGAACCACAGGGTGTAGCCATGGTGGAAGCCGCCCTAATTCTAGAGGCCGGGGTGGGGAAGCGGTTCGATCGCCTGGTGGTTGTGACCTGCGGTCCGGAGCAACGCGTCCAGCGGTGGGCGCAACGTATGAAAGTGGACGAGGAATCAGCCCGTCGGGAAGTATCACGGCGCGTGGCAGCACAACTTCCTGACGCGGATAAGATCAAGGCTGCCGATTATATTATCGACAATTCCGATTCGTTCGACGAAACCTCAAAGCAGGTTGCCGTGATTTATCAGAAGTTAAAGCGTGAAGCCGAAGTGAGAATATGACATCACTCGTACCCATGATCGGAAGGATGTAGGAGAATCTGTCGCAACAAGGATTTTGAATGATGAAAGTATTACGCCCCATTTCTCTGGCTGTGATCATCGCCGGCGCATTCTTTTATTTCACCACTTATCGTTCGGGACTGTTCCGTCCCGCAGACTGGATACGCCAGAAAAACAAAGTTGAGATTATCGAGGCGGCGGGCGAAGAAGCACTCGACAGCGAAGAACAGAACAATATCACCGTCTATCGGAAAAACATCGATTCTGTGGTGAATATTACCTCGAATGCGGTGACGTTTGACTTTTTCTACGGCGTGGTTCCGCAGGTGGGCCAAGGGTCGGGGTTCATCATTGATAAAGAGGGTCACATCATGACCAATTATCACGTGATCGCGGACGCCCGAACGGTGGATGTCACTCTGCACAACCAAAAGAAGTATCGTGCGACCGTAGTCGGCACCGACCGCGCACACGACCTGGCGGTGGTTCAGATCAAAGCCTCCGACCTGACCCCAATGGTATTGGGCGATTCGCGTCATCTGCAGGTCGGGCAGAAAGTGTATGCCATTGGCAATCCCTTCGCACTCTCGGGTACGCTAACCAGCGGAATCGTCAGTTCGATTCGCTCCGTTCAAGAGCCCGACGGCTTGAGGATTGAGGAGGCGATCCAGACCGATGCCGCCATCAATCCCGGCAACTCGGGAGGGCCACTGCTCAACCGCCACGGAGAGGCAATTGGCATCAACACCATGATCGCTTCAAACTCGGGGCAAAGCGCGGGTATCGGCTTTGCGATTCCGATCAATACAGCCAAAGCAGTATTGAATGATCTCCTCACACTAGGCCGGGTGCGGCGTCCGGCTCTTGGCGTACGCACGATTCCTGTGACGCCGGAATTGGCCGAGCAAATGGGCCTGGCAGCCGATTACGGATTACTTATCGTACAAGCAGTTCCCGGCGGCGCTGCGGACCGGGCCGGTTTACGCGGGGGGTCGGAGCGGGCCTATCTCGGTAATATTCCGATTATGCTGGGCGGGGACCTGATCGTGGCGGTTGACGATCAGAAGGTGGAAGATCAGCAGGACCTCAGCCAGATCATGAACAATCATCGCGCTGGAGACACGGTGCGCATCACCATCTATCGCGGGAAAAAGAAAATGGACGTCACTGTAACCCTGGGTGAAGCCCGCACGCAGGTGTAGACGGGAGCATTTATTTGACTCCCTTCGGCGCTTAGGCTAGCCTCAATCGTCTGCCTGAGCCTTGGTTGTCGCGGCCGCTTGCCGCTGCCACTGCTGCGGGGCAATCGTCCCATAAAACTCTGCATGCGATCCCATCGTAAGTTGTTGTTTTCTTTGCTGTTCGCGGGTGTGCTCGCGGGTCCGGCGGTGGTTTTGGGCGCGCCCATTCATCCGGTTCATGCGCCTCATGCAATGGTGACCAGCGTGCACGAATTGGCCTCGCGCGCCGGGCTGGAAATGATGCAGTCGGGCGGGAACGCGATAGACGCCGCGGTCGCCACCGGGTTCGCTCTCGCAGTGGTGTATCCACAGGCGGGGAACCTGGGGGGCGGCGGATTCATGCTCATTCGCATGGCCGACGGCAAAACCCACTTTATCGACTACCGGGAAAAGGCCCCAGCCGCCGCCACCGCGAATATGTATTTGAATGCCCTGGGCGACGTGATTGAAGACGCCAGTCTGGTTGGTTACAAGTCCATCAGCGTGCCCGGTTCGGTCGCTGGCATGGTGTACGCCCAGAAAAAATATGGAAAGCTGCGATTGGATCGAGTGATCGCTCCGGCTGTCAGATTGGCGCGCGACGGATTTCCTCTGGCCTGGGAGGACACGCAGGATTTTCGGAATGATAAGCATTTGGGCCAGTTTCCGGAGTCGCGTCATTTGTTTTTGCGCGATGGAAA
>CATPBY010000134.1 GCA_955652845.1 uncultured Terriglobales bacterium
CATCCTCCTCGACAGACCAGGCTACCTCTGCAAAGCTGAGTGGAACTTCCTCCGCGCTATCGGGTACTTCGTCTTTCTGGAATTGTTTTGCCCAATCCAAGGCAGCTTTTTCCGCCCCGTCCGCAGAGTGAAAATCAGTGACTATCCTGCGGGCCAGATCTTTTTTTGCCTCCATAGGATGAGCTTCGCTTTTCATCTTCTCGATTTCGGGGAGCTGCACATCGGTCAGCAGTTCGTAATATCTCCACATCATCTGGTCAGAAATTGACATGATCTTGCCGTATATCTCGACGGGCGGTTCCTGAATGCCGATGGCATTGCCCAGCGACTTCGACATCTTCTGCACGCCGTCAAGGCCTTCGAGGATGGGGGTAGTAAGCACCACCTGCGACTCCTGGCCATAGGTGCGCTGCAGTTCGCGCCCGACCAGAAGATTAAATTTCTGATCGGTGCCACCCAGCTCCACGTCGGCATTCAGCGCGACCGAGTCGTAGCCCTGGGCCAGCGGATAGAGGAGTTCATGCAATGCGATCGGCTTTTCTTCGAGAAAACGCCGGTGGAAGTCCTCGCGTTCCAGCATTTGCGAGACGGTGAACTTGGCTGTCAGACGAATCCAGTCGGCCGGCTTGAGTTTATCGAACCACTCACTGTTAAAGCGGACTTCGGTCCTGGTCTGAGAGAGAATCTTCCATACCTGGGCCATGTAGGTTTTGGCATTGCGCATGATTTCTTCAGCGCTGAGCGGGGGACGTGTCGCTGAGCGCCCCGTGGGATCGCCGATCATGCCGGTGAAATCGCCGATGAGGAAGATCACCGTATGACCGAGATCCTGGAAATGTTTCAACTTGCGCAGCAGAACGGTGTGGCCGAGGTGCAAGTCAGGCGCGGTTGGATCAAAGCCGGCTTTGACCCGAATGGGTTTGCCGGAAGCGCGGGACTTCTCCAGCTTGGCGCGCAGTTCGCTTTCGCGGATGATTTCCGCGGAACCTTTTTGGATGTAAGCCAGTTGTTCGTCGACCGGGGCGAAGGACATGGCACAACATTATAGAAGCAGCAGTAGTTGAGAAAGCCATCATTCCGCTGTCATCTTGGTCACAAGTCTCCTGCCTGTAACTTCAAACTTCCCTGCCAGCACGATATTGATTGCCTCGCTGTAGGCGATGTGTTCCTGTTCCAGGATGCGGGCGGCCAGCGTCTGCTCGGTGTCAGAATCGAGCACGGGGACAGCCTTCTGCACAATGATGGCGCCGTGGTCTAGTTCTTCATCCACAAAATGCACGGTGCAGCCGGAAACTTTCACTCCATATGCGAAGGCCTGCTCCTGCGCCTCCAGTCCGGGGAATGCCGGCAGCAGCGATGGATGCACGTTGAGAATCCGACGACGGAATTGCTGCACGAACCAGGGCGAGAGCAGACGCATATATCCCGCCAGGCAGACCAGATCAACTTTGTGATTGTGGAGGGCATCGGCGATTTCGCGATCGTGGTCCTGCCGCTGTTTGCCCTGGGAAGGAATGACTGATGCTGTCAGCCCGAGGCGGCGAGCGGTTGCAATACCAGGCGCGTTTTCCTTGTTGGAGATTACGATGGCGATTCGCGCATCAGGTATGTGTCCCGAAGCGACGTTCTTTGCGATGGCCTCAAAGTTCGACCCGCGGCCGGAGAGCAGAATTCCGAGATTCTTCATTGGGAAGTATCAGCTACCATCGAAGCGCTTTCAGCAAGCCATAATAATTGAAGCAGGCGTGGATCGGCCTGAGTAGAAAAATCGGTTCCGGATGTAAGTTCCGGGTTCCCGGCCTCGGTTTGCCCATTCCTTCCGGCTTGATATAGTTTTATACCGGCATGTATCAGGACTTTCACGCCGTCGACCGCTGGAGCAAGCGGGAGGCGCACTGTGTCTATCAGGCTTTGATCGTAGCCATTGCCACCCGGCACGCGGATGCAATTGACGTCAAGTTTCTGGTGGATGGACGTCCGGTATGGGTGGCGCTTCCACATCCCGCATGGGAGGAATACAAGAAACGAACCGGCAATGTGATCACTGACCCCTTGGCGGTGGAAATCGCCGGACATTACTTGAAAACTGCGCTTGAGTCCGGTGAAGGCGCAGATCGTGAGATGTATTCGCTTACCGTGAATCAAACCCTCAGCCATCTGGATGCGATTGTCGCGGACCTGGAATTGGCGCAACTGGTGGAGCCGGAATGAATCCCCCTGCGAACTCCCGCTTGGAGACCCTGCATGAGATGAGCGACAATAGCAGGCTTGCATCTTTTTACTGGCGACATCCCGCCACAGATCGCCGCTGCACATCGTGGCATCGCATGCCTCCAGCTTGGTTCCGTTAGGAGACGCCCTTGATGTCCGCTCTCACACAAACTTTGGAAGCTGAATCGACGGTCAGCGGGAAGAATCATAAGCTTCTGGCGCAGTGGGTGGAAGAGGTCGCGCAAATGTGTAAGCCCGACCGGGTGCACTGGTGCGACGGTTCCGCAGACGAGTACCAGGCAATGCTCCGGCTGATGATCCTGGGTGGGGTCGCCATTCCTCTGAATGCGGAGAAGCGTCCGAACAGCATTCTGGTCCGGTCGAGCCCGGGGGACGTTGCGCGGGTTGAAGACCGCACTTTTATCTGCTCTCTCAGCAAGGATGACGCCGGTCCCACCAACAACTGGGAAGATCCCGCGAAGATGAAAGAGAAATTGCGGGGTCTGTTCGCCGGCTCGATGGCAGGTCGCACGCTGTATGTGATCCCCTACAGCATGGGGCCGATCGGCTCGCCGATTGCGAGAATAGGGGTCGAGATCAGCGACTCTCCCTACGTGGTGGCGAACATGCATTTAATGGCGCGAGTCGGCAGTGACGTTGTGCATGCCATGGGGGAGGATGGCGAATTTGTGCGCGGCCTGCATTCGTTAGGCGCCCCACTCGCTGCGAATCAGCAGGATTCGGCGTGGCCTAACAATCCCGAGCACAAGTACATTTGCCACTTTCCCGAAACCCGGGAGATCTGGTCGTTTGGTTCCGGCTACGGTGGCAACGCGCTGTTGGGCAAGAAGTGCCATGCGCTGCGTATTGCCTCGGTGCAGGCGCGCGACGAAGGCTGGATGGCCGAACACATGCTGATCCTGAAGCTGATGAATCCTTCGGGTCTGGTGAAGTACATCACTGGAGCCTTCCCCTCAGCTTGCGGCAAGACTAATTTAGCCATGCTGATTCCAACGGTCCCTGGCTGGAAAGTAGAAACCGTTGGCGATGACATTGCCTGGATGAAGTTCGGTCCCGATGGCAGGCTCTATGCGATCAATCCCGAAAGCGGTTTCTTTGGCGTAGCCCCCGGTTCCAGCCTCCGCTCCAACGCAAATGCGATGCGTAGTGTCGACAAGAACTCTATTTTCACCAACTGCGCGATGACTCCCGATGGCGACGTGTGGTGGGAGGGCATGACGTCGGAAAAGCCGGCAGAATTAATGGACTGGTTGCGGCGGCCATGGACGCCAGCTTCGGGGCGCAAAGCAGCGCATCCAAACGCGCGATTTACCGCTCCTGCGAAACAGTCGCCGTCGATCGCTCCCGAGTGGGAAGACCCCAAGGGCGTTCCGATCGATGCCATTCTCTTTGGAGGACGTCGCGCGGGTATTGTTCCGCTGGTTACGGAAAGCTTCAACTGGCAGCACGGCACTTTCCTGGGTGCGACCGCCAGCAG
>CATPBY010000135.1 GCA_955652845.1 uncultured Terriglobales bacterium
ATATCGCGCAGGGCAAACACACTGAGCGATTTGAAGAGCGCGCCCGGCACATTTTTTAGCTGGAAAACGATGGAAGTCTTGTTGGCGCCCTGAGCGACCAGGCGGTGATAGTCCGCGCTTCCCTTCTTCGTTCGCACGCCCCCCAGTTTGCGAATCAGAAAGAAGCGAGTGAAGTTGCGCTTGTCATCTTCAATGCTCGACTCCAGAATCTTGCCCGAGTACTCGCGCGCGGCCTGACGTCCAGCGATACCCGCGGCATCTTTCAGCCGGTTGGCAATCACGTGCTTCACGCTGCCTGCGGTGTCATAGAACGGAACGGCCTCAATTTTCGGATGCCGGCGGAAAAAATCACGACACTGGTCCAGAGCGACGGGATGCGACAGCACTCGCCGCAACGATGCCTGCTGTACCCCAGGCATGGCGATTACATTGTGCACGATGCGCAGCAAGTATTCGCCCTGAATGAAAACCTGCCGCGTCAGCATAAGATCGGCATGCTCGGCCACGGTTCCCGCCAGCGTGTTCTCAATCGGAATGACCGCAGCTGCAACCGATCCGCGCTCCAGGCGGTCGAACACCTCCGCCGACCGTGCACAAGGCACGACCGTACACCGCCGCAGCATTCGTCCTGCCGCCTCATGACTGAACGACCCGAGTTCCCCTTGGATCGCAACTTTCATATCATCGTTCCCGGATAGCGCAAGTTATTCGTAGAACGCCTATCAGCGCAAATGAACTGTAGCAAAGAACTGTACCAAGAGAGCTGTAGCGCCGCCGTCTAGGCGGCTGTCGTGAAGGCCCCGCCCGCACATGCGAGGGCATGATGCCCTCGCGACAGCCGGCAAGATGCCGGCGCTACGCCGATCAGCTCAATTCTTTTTTCATAACGATCGCGTCCACGCCATTGGAATAGTAGCGCGGCCAGGTCCGGATGACGCTGTAACCGTGCCGCTTGTAGAACGACAAGGCCGCGACATTGTCCACCGCAGTTTCCAGTCCTACAGCGCGGGACCCTTCGGCACGCAAGCGATCTTCGGCAGCCCGCAACAGCAGCGATCCTACGCCCAGGCGCCTCGCCGCTGTATCTACGTCGATGGTAATGACGTGTGCAGTCGAACCGTCATGCACCACGATGAAACCAGCGATCTTGTTTTCGTCGGCATTCGTGGCCACTAGAGTGAACGATCCTCGCCGTCGTACATAGGCCTTGAGTTCCTGCTTCGAATACGAGATTCCCGGCGGAAAGCATTCCTGGTCCATGCGCCAAAGCGCTTCGAGATCTTCCGGCATGAAGTCGCGGATCACGAAGCTCACGGCGCCATTGTAGACGCTGATGATGCGTGGAGCGCCAACGGAACGTAGCCCTATCAATTACACCCTGGGTTTTCCACAGCCCTCCACCGGGAGTTTCGGAGAAAATGTGGTTGAGGCCTATTGTCCCCTTGCTCGGGTCGCAACCTCGGACGTACCATCAGCATCAGAGGACTGTGTGAAGACGTGGTGGGACGCCTTCTAGTCATCGACGTCGTCGGCGCGGTGGCGGCCCTGGGGATCTGGTACTTCCTCTTTGCCGCATACAACCGTCGCAAAGGAACCGAGGCGCTGCGCTGGGTGCAGTCGGCCTGCGCCGGTAAAGGACGCATCCTCGACTGGCACTGGCTCAATAGTCACCGCCTCCATGCCCGCCTTCACTTTCCCTCGCGCAGCTTTGAAAACGCTCGTCTGACCATGAAGTTCAGGCCGCGCGCTTTGCCAGTCCACTGGCTGCTAAGCTGCTGGCACAAACAGAAAGAGACCTTGACCTTCGAGGCCGACCTGGGCGGCTCGCCTAGCTTCAATCTCGAAGTCGTGCGCCACCGCTGGTGTGCTCACAGCCGCGGAGTAACTGCCATCCGCCGCGACGAGCGCCAGTGGGACGTCTACGAGCCTGGCCCCATCGTTCTCACCACCCGCACCCACTGGAAGCAGGATTCTACTCCGGAACTCAATACTCTGATGACCGTGCGCGAGCAGGACGTGTTGCAGGTTCGCTTTCGCCCGGAGTCCCCGCAATTTTCCGCCACGATCTCGCTGGACGCGCTTTATGATCCGAAAACCGCCTCGGGCTTCCTCACCACCCTGCGCGAGTTAGCCGCGGGCGCCTCAGCCCACCGCCAGTAATCGCGCAGCTTGCTTCACTCTCGCATTTCTTGCGAGAAGTGCGGGCTTTACTTCGGATAAGTCCTCCCATGTTGATCGAATACGCTAGCGCGGATAATGCAGTAGACTGCCCACATGCCCACGGCTCGCCAGGGATCGATCCGCCTATTTCGTTTCAGCGGAATTGACGTGTTTCTCCATTGGTCCTGGTTTCTGGTGGCGGCGTACGAAATCCAGACCCGAAAGGGAACCTATTCCTCGGTCACCTGGAATGTGCTGGAGTATCTGGCGCTGTTCTTAATTGTGATGGTCCATGAGTTCGGACACGCGCTGGCTTGCCGTCAAGTTGGAGGCCGGGCGAACCAGATCGTTCTCTGGCCTCTCGGAGGCGTGGCATATGTAGACCCGCCGCAACGGCCGGGCGCAACTCTGTGGAGCATCGCGGCGGGGCCGCTGGTCAACGTGGTGCTCATGCCGATCTTGTTCTTAGCTGTGATGATCGGCCGCTCCTGGGGATGGCCACAGACAATGCCCGACCTCTACCAGTTGGTGCGAGCCATCTTCTACATCAACCTGGGGCTGCTGATTTTCAACATCCTCCCAATCTATCCACTCGATGGCGGCCAAATCCTTCGCTCCCTGCTCTGGTTTGTGCTGGGACGCGCTCGCAGTCTGATGGTGGCCACAATCCTCGGCCTGATTGGAATCGTAGGGTTCATCGGTCTCGCAATGTGGAGACAAGATGTGTGGTTGGGTGCGATCGCGCTCTTCATGCTGATGAGTTGCTGGGGCGGGCTCAAACATGCTCTCGCGCTGTCCCGTTTTGCCAAGCTGCCGCGTCGCGAGGGTTTTGCTTGTCCGACCTGCAAGTCAGCGCCGCCGGTTGGTGAGTACTGGAAATGCGGCCAGTGCGGGCAGCCCTTCGACACCTTTCAAACAGCAGCCGTTTGCCCGCGCTGCAGAGCTCAGTTCGCCCAGACGAAGTGCATCGACTGCGGAGCCTCACATTCCATGAATGAGTGGATGGCCTCCTCCCTCACGTTTTCGAACGTGTAATTGCAACCTCGAGCTGCCTCGCTGCTAACGGGTGACGCCTCGCGTGTGCTCCTGCTCTCTCTTGTGTGCGGACCCTGCAACGGGCGTCGCGATTCCGCCTCTCCTAGATAAATCTCTTTTATGCTTCTCATCAGCTTTTTCAATTGGCGGGTATTCCGCTCTCGCGCTATCCTTCGTGTTCCAAATCAGCGTGTTGAAACCAGCCATTTCAACTTCTCTGTATCCGTGATTTGGTTTTGCCTAAATCATAAGGTTCTACGCGAAGGAGACTGAAGGACATCCATGCCCAACGAACTGCGCAATTTCCTGGCACTCTCGTACGACGAACTCGAAGACCTCAACCTTAAGGCGAAGGAGCAGCGCAAGACGCGCGCCGCAATCCACAAGGTCCAGGAGGACCGCCTCAAATACTTAACCGACGAGAAGCGGATCAAAGCAGTGACCGTGCTCTTCAGCGATCTCGAAGGCCGGTTGCACATGCTCGACTACGACAAGAAGTTCCTGCTTAAGAGCTGGGACAACCTCACTTTCGACGGCTCGTCGATCCGCGGCTTCACCGCGCAGCGGGAAAGCGATCTGCGTCTGGGCATCGATTGGGGCGCGTTCTACTGGGCTCCGGCTGACGTCTTCGGTTCCGGCAAGATCCTGGTATTCGGCGAAGTCATCGACAAGGGTGGAACGTCTTACCCCGGCGACATTCGCGGCGTACTCAAAAATTACGCCGACGACCTGCACAAGAAAAAGGGATACACCCTCAATGCCGCCAATGAAATCGAAGGCTTTCTGTTCAAGGGGCCCGACGCCGAGCGTCACTATCACGAAACCGGCAAGTTCGACTATGTCAACACCGGCGGATATTATCACTCTCTTCCCGGCGACCCGCTGCGCACCTTCATTGACACCACGGCGGAAGTCCAGCGCGCGATGGGCTTCCAGAACGAAAAGGATCATCCCGAAGTCGCCCCGTCACAGTTTGAAATCAACTACGGCTATGGCGAGGTTGTCGGCGCCGCCGACCAGATTCAGCTCTATAAGCTGATCTGCCGCCAGGTCGCGACCAACATGGGGCTGACCGCCTCATTCCTGCCGAAGCCGGTGGTCGGCGTCAACGGCAGCGGCATGCACACCAACGTTTCCGTGAGCACGAACGGCAAGAACTTGTTCTGGGATCCCAAAGGCGAGGAGAACCTCAGCAAGTTCGGTTATGAGTTCCTCGACCGCATTCTTACTCACGGCAACGACCTCTGCCTGATCTTCAACTCCAGCGTCAACGCCTATCGCCGCCTCGATCCACACTTTGAGGCGCCGAACCAACTCAAGGCGTCTGCCGTGGATCGCGGCGCCATGATCCGCATTCCAATCGGCAACGAGCGCAGCATGCGCACGGAAGTGCGCGCAGTAGCGCCCGACGCCAATCCTTATCTGGTCATGCTGGGGATCTTCAAGACCGGATTGGAAGGCACTACCGCCAAGATCAAGAACCTGCGCCAGGCCGAGCGCTACCTACCCGACAACATCTACGATGCCCTCGACAACTTCCGCAAGGCCGAGTGGACCAACTCTCTGCTCGGAGAAGACGTCAAGGGCCGTTACGCGGACCTGAAGCAGGCCTCCGCGGATCGTTGCCCCCGCGCCCTCGGATCTTTTATCAAAGCCCAGGAAGTCCAGTTCCACCACGAGGTCTACAACCAGTTCCTGTGGAACCTGTTCTAGACTGCTGTGTTCTGCCACTGCCCCGGTCAAAAGCCGGGGCATTTTGTTTTGCAGCGCCGGCGTCCCGCCGGCTGTCGCGTAAGCGTCTCGCCCGCGCCGGGAAAACACGCAGCCTCGGCCGCATTCGTCCGGCGGCAAATGACGATCATCCCGAGGCATCGCCCCCTTGTCGCCGAAGATCTATGCAACTCCCGCGACTGTCCCGCTTCTAGCTCCCCATCTTGCTGCGAAGATATGCGTCGATTTCTGTTCTGCCCGCGTGTCTCGCCCAATCAGCAGGAGTTCCCCGCCACAGAATATCCATCATGTCCAATCTCGCGCCGCGTTCCACAAACAACCGAACCACTTCATCGTGGCCTCCCCATGCAGCCTGATGCAGAGGTGTCGCGTGAGCATGGGCTCCGACTGGGTTGTAACGGTTTGGATCTTCGCCCGCGTCCAGCAGCAGTCGAACAATCTCGACATGCCCAAGGCTCGCTGCCAAGGTGAGCGCCAGATGGCGGTCCTCACGGCTGGCGCTCGCAAGCAACCGGCGGGTGTACTCGCTCCGCCCCAGAGCGGCTGCCACGGGCAAATCCAGTCG
>CATPBY010000136.1 GCA_955652845.1 uncultured Terriglobales bacterium
CAAAGCGGCGAAATACGGGACCCATGCCTATGACCAGTGGTCCGTGGATGAGTTGATCGCGCTTGCCAAGGGCGCCGCCTTGCAGGCGGCTTGAACGGAGCCGGGTAAGGTTCCGGGCTCCAAGATCGCGTAAAGGTGTGAGGGCGGTACGGTAGGGCTGTATCGCCCTTCCGGCTTGAGAGCTCGGTCGAGCTTTGCGCGTTCAACAACCATGCCGCGGGTCGTGATTTCCAGGGGAATAGGCGAGGTCGTGAGCCCCGGCTGTGGGCTGATCTGGGCACGCGCCGGGACACAGCCGGGGCACAGATTCGCGGCACCAGGCGGCTCTTGGAGGACACCGACGGACACCAAGGCGCGGCAATTTGTGTTCAGGCGGGCATCTGCGGAGCCGTCGGGACACTCGAGGACATGCAACCAACACCGGTTCGGGACCGTGAGGCCCCGGGTTCAAATCCCGGGCCCCCGACCATTTTCTGCATTCAATTCGTGGCGTGCCCATTGAGCAATCCCGATAACCCGCTCTGTCTCGATCGCTGAAATCCGTTCACAAACGCCGATCCGAATTCGCTCAGTCCCGCTAAGTGCCAATTGACCGCAAGGTTCATGGTGCGAATTCCAGCTCCAGAGCCAAACTCCCTGGGGCTCGACTCTTTGCATTGCGGCGTTGTGCGGTCGGGGCAGAGTCGGTCAAGTTTGCATGACCAAAGTTGCTGCGTTTGTTACGCGTGGTTCCGCACCATTCAAACCTCAACAGACGACTCGTTTGCGGGGGAAACGGAATGTCACAAATGGTTGGCGGCCAAGAACTGCAAGGCGGGCAATCAATGACACCGGAAGAGCATCGAAAGCAACTGGTGCGTGCGGTCGTGGCCAGCACCGTCGGCACATCGATCGAGTGGTACGACTACTTCCTCTACGGAACGATGGCGGCCCTTGTCTTTCCGAGCCTGTTCTTCCCGAAGTCAGCCGCGCTCACCGGCACGCTGAACTCGTTCGCCATCTTCTTCATAGGTTTCGCCGCGCGCCCGGTCGGCGCCTGGCTCTTCGGCACGTACGGCGACAGGATGGGCCGCAAAGCCACCCTGATCGCGACCCTGCTCCTGATGGGTATCGCGACGTTCCTCATTGGTGTCATGCCGACGACCTCGCAGATCGGGCTGTCGGCAGCCGTGATACTGATAGTTCTTCGCACGTGCCAGGGACTTGGCGTCGGCGGGGAGTGGGGCGGCTCGGTCCTGATGTCGATGGAGTGGGGCAGCGTCAAGAGGAAGGGCTTCCTCGCCAGTTGGCCTCAGTTTGGAGTTCCAGTGGGACTGCTGATATCGACGATCGTGGTGGCCGCGAGCAGCGCGGCGACCGGCTCCAACTTCTTGGTCTGGGGCTGGAGAATCCCCTTCCTGCTCAGCATCGTGCTGGTCGGCATCGGCCTATATATCCGGCTGGGCATTATGGAAACCCCGATCTTCCGCGAGATCGTGGCCGAGAAGCGCGTCGAGGCCCGGCCCATGACCGAGGTGATCAAGCTCAACTGGCGGGAGATCATCCTCAGCGCCTTACTGCGGCTGCCGGAGCAGGCGCCCTTCTATGTGTTCACGGTTTTCGTCTACACGTACGGCGTTACTGCGCTCAAATTCCAGCGCCAATTCCTGGTCTACGCGGTGAGCGCCGCCGCCCTCATCTCGTTCGTCGCGATACCACTGTTCGGCCACCTGTCCGACCGGTTCGGGCGAAAGCCGATCTACATGATCGGCATCGGCCTGACTGCGGTCTGGGGCTTTGCGTATTACGGGTTGTACAGCACGGCGATACCGATCGTGGTGTTCCTCACGATCATGGTTTCGCTGATCCCGCACGACATTCAGTACGGTCCTCAGGCGGCATTGATAGCAGAGAGCTTCACCGGCCGGCTGCGCTACAGCGGCGCATCCTTGGGTTACCAACTCGCGTCGGTCATCGCAGGAGGTCCGGCGCCGCTGATCGCGGTCTATCTATTCGCTCAGACGAACAGCCCGTTTAGCATCAGCGCCTACATCCTTGTCTGCTGTGTGATCGGCTTCGCGGCCACCGCGCTCATTAAGGACCGCTCAAAGTACGACCACGCCAAGGAGTACGAGGAGCAGGAGGGAACTCCGCCGCGCGTTCCGGCGCGGCCTGTGATCGCATAAGGAGCAAGTGACTAGTCGAGCAGAGCCTCGAGACGCCTTTCCATTTGCCACTGGCACGCCCTGGCTCGTCCACCGCCGGTCCGGGCGGCACCCCGACTGACACCTAGCGGCTCGGCTTTTACCCCGGCGATGTTCATCCATTGGGGACACTCAACGGGCGCGGCGGATTCGGAACCCCCTTCCTAAAGCCCGCAGTGGTCTGCTAACCGCCAGACCAGGTAGTAGTCCATGTAGCAATTGAGTCGACATCGGTGGATGAAAGTGCCCTCAAATTGTTGAGTTAGCCCTCGAAATAAACTCAAACCTCACGAAATCGGTCTCGGTGGACGAAGCCGCCCACATTTCGGGACCGTGAGGCCCGGGGTTCAAATCCCCGGCCCCCGACCAATGTCATGTCTCAGGTAGAAGCGGACCGCTGTCTCACCTG
Source organism: uncultured Terriglobales bacterium (assembly GCA_955652845.1). GTDB lineage: Bacteria > Acidobacteriota > Terriglobia > Terriglobales > Acidobacteriaceae > JABCYV01. The sequence continues at coordinate 2,593 of CATPBY010000136.1, forward strand.
ATGCCGGACCAGTGTAGGGCTGGTCGAACGCTGGTAATCGCGGCTGGGATCCAGGGTTAATTCGCGCAGGAGGGCGCCGTCCTCGGCGATGACTCGGAC
>CATPBY010000137.1 GCA_955652845.1 uncultured Terriglobales bacterium
GCCCGCCGCCTGAACCCGGCTGACGATACCTGTCGATCAAGATCAGAATCGAACATGAAGCGCTCCTACAATCATTTTCCGCGATACAGTTCCGGAAACTGCTGCTGCAAGTGGGCAACTTTCGGGGCATCGTTAAACATAATGTAAGGGCTATTGGGATGATGCGTCGCATAGTCCTGATGGTAAGCCTCAGCCGGATAAAACTCCTTCAAGGGAACCACCTGGGTCACAATCGCCCGTGGAAAAACCTTCGCCTTGCCGAGCTGCGCAATGTACGCCTCCGCGATCCGCTTCTGCTCTTCGTTACCGTAGAAAATAACCGAACGATACTGGGTGCCTTCGTCCGGTCCTTGCCGGTTCAGCTGCGTAGGATCGTGAGCGACCGAGAAAAATACTCGAAGCAACTCGCCGTATGTAATCTGCGAGGGATCATAGGTGATCTTCACCGACTCCGCATGGCCGGTTTTACCGGTGCTTACCACTTCGTATTCTGCGGTGTCAGAGGCACCGCCTGAATATCCCGAAATCGCCCCGGTCACTCCTTTTACATGTTGAAAGACGGCCTGAATTCCCCAGAAACAGCCCCCGGCAATTACCGCGGTTTGCTCGCCCGGCTGTGCTGACTTGGCATCGTCAACGGCAGGAGTGGGAAGAGCTGTGCTGGACGCGTTTCCGGCTGTGAAAGCGATCGTCGCTGCGACCACAACTAAGACCAGCGATAAAACGGAAAATCGGGACATGCGGGCACCTCCGTGGACCGGCTTTAGCTCGCAATTGATTAGAGTTCCGGAGCGAACAAAAGTTTCGCTGGACCAAATATTTTCACCCCGTGGAGTCAATCTTCAGGTCATATCCGGTGCAAGAATGAACCGGCAGCCGTGGATATTTTGGGAAGCGAAAGTCGGTAAGCCCGAGCTGGCAGAGAAAAAAGACCGAGCCCCGTTCAGATTCGATGCGCCGGGCATGAGTGCAGGTGGCACAAAGTCCGGGACGCGCCTGAGGGGCTGACATTTTTTTCAAACCGCTGACATCCTTAGGATAACAGCGGGCCTGTATACGGTCATGCTGTGATCGTTTCATATAATATTGCCCGTCTCATAATATTGCCCGTCTCAATCATGCCCACCTTTTATGACCGTTTCCGCGAATGTGCCGAGCGTTGGCCGCAGAATCGCGCTCTGGAAATTCAGCGGCGTGATGGTATTGAGAGCTACTCCTACGCGGAAACCCGGCAGAAAGCGGAATCGATTGGCCGCTGGCTGACGGAAAACGGATTTCGGGACGGGGCGCGGCTCGCAATTCTGGCCGACAATCATCCGCGCTGGGTAGCAGTGTATCTTGGCGTCATTGCGGCTGGATGTACGGCCGTTCCTCTGGATACAGCCTTTCGCCCTGACCAGGTGGCGAAACTGCTCAAAGACAGCGGCAGTTCGTTATTGTTCGCTGATGCGAAACATATTGCTGCCGCGCAGTCGGCCGTGGCTGAACTACACATTCCTATTGTCCTAATTAATGCGGGCGAAGGCGCCCGCGCCACACCATCGGTCAAACCTGCCCCGCCGGTCGCGAACCTCGATGAGATGTTTGCTGCAGGCCGCGGCAAATTTATTCCGGCGGATTCTTCCGGCGACAGCCTGGCCTCGCTGCTTTATACATCGGGAACAACCGCCGATCCCAAGGGCGTGATGCTTACGCATGCCAACCTGCTGGGCGAAGTTGAGTCCGTATTCGGCCGGCTCAATATCGGTCCGGCGGATGCAGTTCTGGGAGTGCTTCCGCTGTTCCACGTGCTGTCGCAGATGGCTAACCTGCTGCTGCCGCTGGTAAAGGGCGCGCGGGTTGTCTACCTGGAAACGCTGAACACGACAGAGTTGCTAAGAGCTTTGCAGGAGCGCGGGATTACGGCATTCGCGGTGGTGCCGCAATTTTTTTATTTAATCCATGATCGCATCTTCAAGGAAATTGAAAAACGCGGCACGTTGGCACGGCAGGCTTTGCGAGCAATGATGGCAGTTACGCGCTTCACCCGCCGCCTGGGATGGAATACGGGAAGACTGTTTTTCCGTCCCATCCACAAGACGTTCGGAGAAGAGATGCGTTACCTCATAACCGGCGGCTCGCGCTTTGATCCCCAGATTGGACGCGACTTCTACGCGCTGGGAATCGATGTTCTGCAGGCTTACGGATTGACGGAAACGACCGGCGCCGCTTTCCTGACCACTCCGACTCACAACATGATCGGTTCCGTGGGACCGCCACTGCCGGGCGTCGAAGGAAAAATTATCGATCCGCAACCGCAGGAGGAGGGCAGCCCTGCAACCGGAGAAATCTCGATCCGCGGCCCCATTGTGATGCAGGGTTACTGGAACCGGCCGGACGCAACTGCCGCCGTTCTAAAAGACGGCTGGCTTATGACCGGCGACCTTGGCCACTTTGACAGCCGCGGCAACTTATTTATTACCGGGCGCCAGAAGGATGTGATCGTCCTCAGCAATGGCAAGAACATTTACCCGGAAGAGATCGAGGCACATTACTCCAAATCGCCATACATCAAACAACTTTGCGTAATGGGGCTCGAGGCCAAGCCGGGTGATCCAACCTCAGAGCGGTTACACGCCGTCATCGTGCCTGATTTCGAGATGCTCAAGCGGCAAAAGATCGCGAACGCCCGGGAAGTCATTCGTTTCGACATCGAAAACGCTTCCGCGCAACTTCCCTCGACCAAGCGCATAGGAAGTTACGAAATCTGGCCCGAGGACCTGCCGCAAACCACCACCCGGAAACTGAAGCGCTTTGAAATCGAGAAGCGCGTACGGGCCAACCAGGCGCGAGGCGAGACGGCGGATGCAGATGTGCCTTCGGAGCGGCCACTGAACGCCGACGAAACAGCGTGGCTGGAGCAGCCCGAAGTGCAGCGGGCGCTAAAGATTATTCGCGATTCGTCCAGGGCGGCTCCGAATGGAGTTCACCCAGGTGACAACCTGGAATTAGATCTCGCGTTCGATTCCATGCAGCGAGTGGAACTGCTGGTGGCGCTGGAGGAAGAACTGGGTGGCGATGTGGAGGAGTCGCGCCTGGCTGAAATATATACCGTGCGCGAACTGGTGGACACGGTGCGGCAAAGCGCAGCCGGGGGAAAAGCGCCTTCGACGCGCGCTCAATTTGCCGGATGGAAAGCGTTGCTGCAAGAGGAATCGACGGACCCCGAAGTGCTTGCCCTGGCCGAACCGGGCCGCTTCGCCGAGCACATATTTTATGGCTTGAGCCGGTTGATACAGATTGTCGCGTCCGATCGCTTGAGTTTGCGGGTCAGCGGGCTGGAAAAACTTCCCGCCCGGGAACCTTACATCATCTGTTCGAATCATCAGAGCTTTGTCGATCCCGTGATCCTGAGCAGCGTTCTGCCGTGGCCGGTTTTCCGGAACCTGTTTTCCGTGGGAACGAGTGAGATTTTCGGCTCCGGATCCATGCGTGCTTTGGCCCGCTGGCTGCGGGTGATGGTGCTGGATCCCGACGCTAACCTGGTTCCGGCTCTACGCGCCGGAATTTTCGGGCTTAGACATGGACGCATTCTTATCCTCTACCCTGAAGGCGAGCGAAGCATTGACGGTACGCCGCGTATCTTCAAGAAAGGCGCGGCGATTCTTTCCATTCACGCCCAGGTGCCGATCGTTCCGCTCGCGATTGAAGGTTTTTACGAAGTCTGGCCACGGGGGAAGAAGTTTTTTCAGAAGTTCGCGTCGGTGCAGATGAAATTTGGCGAACCTATCACGCCTCCGCCAGAATCAGAGGCGTCTGAACCCGCTTACGAGCGCCTGACAGCTGAGTTGAAAGCGCGGGTGGTGAGCATGTGGGACGAATTGCACACTGAGCGAAAGGGAAAACAAAGAGAATAGTCGCCGGGAGGATCAGCGCAGAACGGGGGTTGCGTTAGAAGCGACGCATACCCATTTTCCGCCTTTGTAGATCCAGGTATCGACAAAGCGTTCCCGTCGCACATACGGCTTCCCGCCTTCGACTCCTTTGGCGCGAAACACTCCTGTCGCGACCGCCGCATTTGCGTACACGTGCACATGCATTGATTCCGGCGCAACCTGCTGGTCCTGCGAGTTCGTCGCTTTTATACCCGATAAAAACTGGGCTTTGGTCTGCACGGAACCGTCATCGCTTATCAGGACGATTTCGTTGTCGAGGATTGCGTCGAGTCCTTTTATGTCGCCCAGCTTATACGCCTGATTCCATGCCTTCTCTAAGGCGATGATCTTAGAAGGAACCGCAGCCGGATCCTCTTGCGCGCAGGCAACGATTGCGCTAGCGCAGATCAAAGCCGTCAGCAGGCCAGCAACTCTCATGGGCAGTCCTCCAAGCGAGTATATGAATGATTTGTCAGATGCAACAGCCAGCGCGCCGGGACAAGACAAACGAAAGTAATAAATTGCGACCTGAAAGAGACTTCCTCCTCAAACCTCTAAGCGTCACTTCGCACGCGGATGGGTCTGATCGTTGACCTGAAGAACGTGCTTCATAGAGAGCTGGGTATATCGTTGCGTGGTCGAAAGCCGTTCATGGCCCAGCATCTCCTGAATTGCACGAAGGTCGGCGCCCTCCTCCAGCATATGGGCGCCGAAAGCGTGGCGCAGAGTATGCGGATGAACATCCGGCGAGAGCCCTTTCGCGACCGCGATTTTCTTGATGATCCGTCCGACGCTGCGGGTGGTCAGGCGACCCCCGCGCTGATTGATCAGCAATGCCGAAGTACTCTTTTTGATCTCCGCGAGCAGCTGCTGGCGCTCTGGGAGATAAGCAGCAAGCGCACTTTTCGCCGGGACGCCAAAGGGGACGTAACGTTCTTTTTTTCCTTTGCCCCCAATGAGGATGACTTCTGTGCTCAAACGGATGTCTTCGAGGTCGATGCCGATGAGCTCGGAGTTGCGAATGCCGCATCCATAGAGCAATTCGAGCATCAGGCGATCGCGGGCGGGAAAGGCGGCGACTTCCGGCATCTGGCCGTCGAGCACGATATTCATTTCTTCGATCGTAGGGACGCGTGGAAGCCTCTTGGGAAGCTTGGGGGTTGAGACTAATGCGGCGGGATTCTGGTTCACCACGCCCTCCTGCGCCAGCCAGCGATAGAAGGAACGCACCGCCGCCAGTGATCGCGCGACGGAAGTCTTGTCTAATCCTTTTTCGTAAAGATGGGAGAGGAATCCGCGGATGGCAAGGTGGTCGATGGTGTGCCATGTCCGCGATCCCACGTAAGCTGAAAAACTTGCCAGGTCGCCCTTGTAGGCCTTGATGGTATGCGGCGAGGCGTTGCGCTCGCGTAAAGAACGAAGAAATCGGTCGGAAGCCTTCTCGACTGCACTCTTATTGGGCGCGGCGGTCATGCTGCCCCACTTGATCCACCACAGAACCAAAAAGACCGATCTGTGGTTACGATCATCTCGATTTCCCCCGGGGATGATGTTTCTGATAAACGTTTTTCAGCCGATCGAGCGCCAGGTGGGTATACACCTGCGTGGTAGAAATGTCGGAGTGTCCCAGGATGATCTGCACGGTCCTGAGGTCGGCTCCGTTTTCCACCATGTGAGTAGCGCAACTGTGACGCAGCATGTGCGGGCTGGCATTACGCCCAGTCCCCAGCGAGGCCGCGCGCACCATCTGCCAGACCCGCTGGCGGGTCAGCTTGCGCCCCCCTCGACCGAAGAACAGAAGTGGCGTAGACTTGCCTGCCATCAGCGCTGGGCGCGCCTCTATCATGTATTCGGTCAAAGTATTCTGGGCAGATTTTCCCAGAGGTACGATGCGTTCCTTGTCCCCCTTGCCGCGCACCAGCACGTAACCCAGGTCAAGTTTCAGATCCTCAAGTTTTACTCCGATGATTTCGGAGACGCGCAGGGCCCCGGCGTAAAAGACCTCCAGCATGGCGCGATTGCGCACGGCCAGGGCTCCGGCGTCTTTACGCCCTGATGCCACGCGCGGACGGCTTAAAATGGCGTCCATTTCGTCGCGCGCCAGCGACTTCGGCAACACTTTCCATTGTTTGGGTGAGTCAATGTTGAGAGTGGGATCGTGGCCGATCAGGTTGTCCAGCAGGAGATAGCGGTATAGATGGCGCAAAGCGGATAGCTTTCTAGCGACCGACCGGCCGTCCACAGCATTGGCGAATAACTGTTGGATGAAGTCACGCACATCGTTGCGGCGCGCAGCCAGCAGCGTGCGTTTGCGCTTTTCGAGAAATCCGGCGAATTGACTGATGTCGGTTGAGTAAGCAGAGATGGTGAGCGAAGCCAGGCCTTTCTCCACTTTCAGGTAATCCAGAAAGCCGGCAACCAGTGAAGAATTGGCGTCAGGCGGCAAGAATCAAGTATGCGTGCTATGACAAGCAGAAGTAAGTGCCCAGCCGGATGCCGTGCCAGTGGTCTTATGACTGAATGATCTCCTTCAGCAACTCTACCGCGGAGATAGCCCCTGCCGGTGTCTCTTCATGCTTGAAATAGGCGAAGACGTTACGGTTTTCGCCAGTGTGTTCCCGAACCCGGTCAGCGATGGCGCGGCGTTCGTCGGGCGTATAAGTCGGTTTGCGGTAGCGGTAGTAGCAAAAATCGGCGGTCACTACGTCAGGGGTCGTCCGCTCCTCGGTCTCGGCCACGCATAGCGCCCGGTTGTGGGATTTCAGAATGTTAAAGATTTCGTCCGAGAACCAGGAGTTGTGGCGAAACTCAAACGCCGAGGGAACGGCACGCGGCAGAGTTCCTAGAAATTCTTCCAAAACTTTGGGATCCGCTTTCATGTTGGGAGGCAGTTGAAACAAGAGTGGTCCCATCTTTTCCGCCGAAGCCAGGGGTTCAATGGTGCTCAGAAACCGGGGGATGAAGTCTTGTGTGTTCTTGAGCCGCTTGATGTGGGTGATGACCTGGTGGGCCTTGATGCCGAAGCGAAAATGAGCCGGAGTCTCGGCGATCCATTTCTGGATGGTGGTCTCCTTCACCAGTTGCCGGAAGGTAAAGTTGACTTCAACTGTGTTGAGCTGGGTGGCGTAGTGCTGCAGAAAATTCTTCTGCGCCAGCTTGGCAGGGTAAAAATCCGGCTTCCAGCTCGGATACGCCCATCCGGATGTGCCGGCGTAGAGTTGCGCCATGGTTGACCTGCGGGTGAATCGAGCGCGCCGATGCGCTCGGTGGCCCGATTATATCTTTCCTGTCTTCTTGCTGGTCTCCTCGCGGGTCTCCTTGCTGATCTTCTTGCTTGCTTTCGGTTTCGGCGCTTTGTGTGTTTTGCTGGGTTTACTGGAGCGTGATTGCGCCCGGGCCCGGATCTCCAATCCCTCTTTGGCGGTCGATCCTCCCAGAGCTTCGCTGTTTGCACGGGCGGGGACGGCCGCGCCTGCATTTGCCGCCAGTTTTGGCAGTTTCTGTTTCAGGTGCAGGGTGGGGGCGAAGAGGTCTCCCATTTTTTCTACGCGATCAAGTACCTGCTGCGCTTCGAACACCAGCAGGCCGGCATCCTTCTTAGTTAGTGTCCGCTCCACCTCTTCCCAGGTTACCGGCGTCGAGACCGTGGGATGCTCGCGCGCTCGCAGCGAGTACACGCTGATGGTGGTTTTGTGCTGATCGTTCTGGCTCCAGTCGACAAGTACCTTACCCACGCGCAATTCTTTCTTCATATCGGAAACGACCAGATTACGATGGTCATTCTCCAGCAGGCGGGCGAGGGCGTTGGCGAACGGCTTGGTTACCTCGTAGCTGGTGGACGTATTCAGCGGAACGTAGATTTGCAATCCTTTCGAGCCTGATGTCTTGGGAAAGCTGCGCAGGCCGAAGTGGTCAAAGATTTCCCGCAGCCACATGCCTACCTGGGCGCATTGCACGATGTTCGCCGGAGGGCCGGGGTCCAGATCGAAGACCATCATGGTAGGACGGCTGATTTCCCTGGCCATGGAAAGCGAAGGATGGAGTTCGATGGCGGCAAGATTCGCCATCCACACTACCGTGGGAAGGTCATTGGCCAGAATGTAATTCACATTGCGATGATTGCCCTCGCTCCAGATAGGGGCGGTTTTCACCCACTCGGGCCGGTGGGCGGTGGCGTTCTTCTCAAAAAAGAATTCGCCGTCAACGCCATTGGGATAGCGCTTCAGGGTGAGGGGCCGTCCGGTGAGATGTGTGACGAGAACTGGCGCGATGCGGGCGTAGTAATCGATGACCTGGCCCTTGGTGAATCCAGTCGCCGGGTACAGCACCTTCTCCAGATTGGTAAGGGTGAGTTCCCTGCCTCCGATTTCGATGTTTTGCGATTTGCTCACCATCCGCCCTCTCTTGAGTTCCCAAGGGTAAAGCCCGCCGTGGCACGGGTTACTCAGTATACTGGCGAGCTTGCAGGACCGGCACAGTTTGACAATTTCACCTGTTGCCACGTAATTTCAAACCTCTGCCCTTAATGTCCGTCCAACCGGTTGGAGGTTCGATGCAAAACCGCATTTTGAAATTATTTCCTCTGATTATTCTGCTGACGGCGCTGGCCGGCGCGCAGGATCTGGCTTCGTTCGAGAAGCACATCACGGTCAAGAAACTGGCTAATGGCCTGACCGTGGTGATCTGCGAGCGTCCAGAAGCGCCGGTGTTTTCTTTTGTCACCCACGTGGATGCCGGCTCGGTGCAGGATCCCATGGGCAAAACCGGCCTGGCCCATATGTTCGAGCACATGGCATTCAAGGGAACGGACAAAATTGGCACGACAGATTATGCCGCCGAAAAAGTTGCCCTGGCCAAAGTAGAACAATCCTATGCCGCGTACATCGCCGAACGCGACAAGAGCGCTGGCCGCGATGAGGCAAAGCTGAAGCAACTGGAAAAAACCTGGCAGGATGACATTGCGGCGGCGCAAAAATACGTCGAACCAAACGCGTTCTCTCAGATCCTCGAGAGTAACGGGGTAGAGGGACTCAACGCCTTCACCAATCTTGACGAAACCGCCTACCACTATTCGTTGCCGGCTAACCGGCTGGAGCTTTGGGCCTACCTGGAGTCGGAGCGCTTCATACACCCGGTGATGCGCGAGTTTTACAAAGAGCGCAACGTGGTAATCGAAGAACGCCGCTTGCGTACCGACAGCAACCCTGTAGGAAGATTGCTGGAACAATTCGTTACAGCAGCCTATCAGGCTCATCCTTATCATCGCCCCACGATCGGCTGGATGTCGGATTTGAACTCGTTTTCCGCCAGCGATGCGCAGCGATTCTTCGATCAGTATTACATCCCATCGAATATGGTGGTCGCGGTGGTTGGCGACGTCAAAGCCTCCAGCGCCATGCCTATCATTGAAAGATATTTTGGCCGGATTCCGTCCCATGAAAAGCCTGATGAGCGCACCACCCTCGAGCCGCCGCAAAATTCTGAGCGGCGAGTAGTGTTGCGCGAGGCGGCGCAGCCTCTGTATCTCGAGGGCTATCACCGGCCCGACTACCGGAGCAAGGATGATGCGGTATACGACGCCATTGCTGACCTGATGTCGGACGGGCGCACTTCGCGTCTCTATCGCGCGCTGGTTCGCGACAAGAAAATTGCCTCTGACTCGGCCGGCTTCACCGGATTGCCTGGAAATAAATATCCCCATCTTTTCGCCTTCTACGCATTTCCGATGCCCGGTCACAAGCCGGAGGAGATGGAGGCAGCGATCCACGCTGAAATTGAACGCCTGAAAAAAGAGGACATCAGCGACGAGGAATTGAAAATGATCAACAGCCGAGCCAAGGCCAATCTGTTGCGTGGCTTGTCTAATAATGAGGGTCTGGCCCAGCAACTGGCGCTTTACCAGGCGCGCTATGACGACTGGCGGGAACTTTTTCACCAGGTGGAGAATCTGGATAAAGTCAGCAAGGCCGACATCCGGCGCGTAGCCAATCAGACTTTCGTTTCCACTAATCGTACTATCGGAATCATCGAAACCGTGGCGCCTGCGAACCAGAAAGGCGGCGCGCAATGAAATTATTGTCCTTTATCTCATTAGCATTAGCGGCCCTTTTCTGTAGCGTGCCTGCTGCTCCACAAGCCTCTGACTGGCACCAGATCAAGATTGCGCCCCTTCCGGCTTTTCATCCGCAAGAACCCCGGCGCCTCAAGTTGCCCAACGGCATGGTGATTTTTCTCCAGGAAGATCACGAACTGCCACTGATCGATGGCACTATCCGGATTCGCGGTGGATCCCGGTCCGAACCCGCAAATAAAGTCGGGATGCTGGATATTTACGGCGAAGTCTGGCGCACCGGCGGCACCAAAGCGCAGACCGGCGACCAACTGGACGACTACCTCGAGATTCGAGCCGCCAAAGTCGAAAGCGGAAACAATGCGGATTCCACGACCCTGGGGTGGTCGTGCCTCAAAGGTGACTTTGACGACGTATTCAAAGTTGTCGTTGATCTGCTGCATGAACCGGAATTCCGCGAAGAGAAGGTTGATCTCGCCCAGAAAGAAATGTTTGACGCCATTTCGCGTCGCAACGATGACGTTGGCCAGATTGCCGCCCGCGAATCTGCCAAGCTGGCGTATGGCTCAACAAATCCGTACGCGCGCGAAGCGGAGTACAAAACCGTCGCGGCCGTCACCCGGCAGGATCTGGTTGATTGGTACCGCCGTCATACTCACCCCAATAACATGATTCTGGGTGTGGTAGGGGATTTCGATTCCGCAGCCATGGAAGCCAAACTTCGCCAGGCATTTGGCTCCTGGCAGGCTGGACCCGCGCCGGAAAAAGACGAGACAAAATTTCAACCCGCCAAACCCGGCTATTACC
>CATPBY010000138.1 GCA_955652845.1 uncultured Terriglobales bacterium
GGTCTGTCAAACCGCCTCCGCTCTGCGCCATGAAGGTGTGGTCGACAAATTGGTCGAAGAAATAGAGTGCGGAGGGGTCGGGCATAGGCGTATCCGCAAAGCCAACGAGCGTTCCGTTGTTGTTCAGAGCGCGGCCCGCGGAGAAGTTATAGCTGTTGGGCCCGCCGAACGTCCCTATGTCGACGAACTGGTAATGATGGTGGTGGTTGTGGTGATCTTGCTTGTCTTGCGCGGACAGTTGAACCGGCATTGTTAGCGCGGCGAATAAAGCTAGACCAATGATGCGCGTCCATGCTTTCGAATTCATCTTCTCCTCCTGAGTAGCTCTCTGGTTCCACTCGCGGGTAGCAATTATTCTTTCCATACACACCTCTCCTCTGCTCCTGTGCAGTCTTCGAGTGGCCGTCGTCGTCAATGTGGTGGCTGCGTTGAAAGTCGATATCCCGCCGAAGGCGCAACTCTGCGCCGGTTCGTTTGTGTCGTCAATGCCGTGCCCGTGACCTGCGTGTGACATTTTTGTTCCCTGACGCAACTGCGGGCTGCTCAATCACTTGGAAGAACTTTTGGCCTGCTGAACGATGCTCCCGTGTTAGACTCATGCTGCTTTTTCTTCCTCGCACAGGTTCGCCGATGGGGAATGCAGCTGAACCCGGTCACCTCGTCCGATTTGGCGATTTCGAACTTGACCTGCGCACCGCCGAGCTTCGCACCAACGGCCACCACATTGTCCTTCAGGAAAAGCCCTTCCTGATTTTGACGGCTTTGCTGGAGCGACCAGGCGAGATGGTAAGCCGCGAGGCACTCAGCAAGCGCCTGTGGCCGGTGGGGACATTTGTCGATGTCAATGTGGGCTTAAACAAAGCGGTGAACCGTCTTCGTGAGGCATTGCACGAATCCGCGGAGCAACCGCGGTTCATCGAGACTTTTCCGAAGCGAGGCTACCGCTTGATTGCGCCGCAGGAATTTGAGACGTCCGGCGGGAACGGGTCCGGTGCAAGCCAGGCGAACGCCCAGCCTCTGTTCTCGCACCGCTCCTTTTTCAGTCTCGGAATCATTCTTAGTTTGGCAAGCCTGCTGGCCGCGTGGTCGTGGATTCGCTATCACAATGCAAAGCCGCCTGAACCACGGTTTCAGCGGCTTAGCTTTGGCCGGGGGATGATTCTCTCGGCACGTTTTGCTCCTGATGGGCAAAGTGTTATCTACAGTGCCGCTTGGGATGGAAAACCAGCCCAACTTTTCTGGTCGAAAGCCGGCAGTTTCGAGTCACGGTCACTCGGGGTGGAAGCCGCCATTCTTGCAATCTCTCCTGCAGGCGAGATAGCGGTGTTGCAGAATCAACGTTTCGGCATCGTTAACCGTCCAGGCGTTCTGGCACTCATGTCTCTCACTGGCGGGGCACCCCGGAAACTGCTCGACAATGTTCAGGATGCCGACTGGTCTCCGGATGGTTCGAAACTGGTGGTTACGCGTTACATGGACGGTCGATGCGCTCTGGAGTTTCCGCCGGGAAAGGTTTTGTATGAGACCACGGGGAGAGCGTGGCTGAGTCATCCCCGCGTCTCTCCCCGCGGGAATCAGATTGCGTTTCTCGAGCATCCTCTGGAAGATGATAATGCCGGCTTTGTGGCGGTCATCGACCTTGCCGGAAAGCGGAAGACACTGTCCAGGGAGTTTGAAGGCCTCTCGGGCCTGGCTTGGGACCCTGCTGGCGATGCAATCTGGTTCTCCGGCCGTGAACTGGCTCCGAGTGGTCCGCAAGCCTTATTCAAAGTAACGACTGCGGGGCAGCAACTCTTAGTCCGGCGAGAATCCGGCAGCATAAAACTGCATGACATGTCTCGGGGCGGACATCTGCTTCTGACCCGCGACAGCTTTCGTGGTGAGGTGTTCGGGCGTATTTATCCAGAAACGAAGGAGCGCGAACTCGGCTGGCTTAGTAATTCGTTTGCTTCCGATCTCAGTCTTGACGGCGCCTCGATTTTGTTGTCCGTGCAAGAGGAGGCGTCAGGTTCGGGGTATGAAGTTTACCTGCGCAAGACCGATGGCTCACCGGCTGTCCGCCTGGGCGACGGGCTCCCGGCGCAATTTTCGCCCGATGGCAATTGGGTGCTAACGATCTATCCTTCCGGTATAAAGCCGACATCGGCACCGCAATTGCGTCTATTGCCCACGGGAGCGGGACAGCCTGTCATGCTGACCCACGATTTGATCTCCCACGGTTTTGCGACACTGCTGCCTGGCGGAAAGAGGCTCTTATTCGAGGGCAGCGAACCCGGACGTGGACGACGGACTTGGGTCCAGGATGTAAACGGTGAGAAACCGCTGCCCATCACCCCGGACGGTACGGCAGGGCACTGGGTGTCGCTAGACGGTAAGTTCCTGGTTGCGGTTGATCCGCAGCGGAAATTCTGGCTTTACCCGATGGATGGCGGCCAACCTGGAGCGCTTTCCGGCATTGAGCCTGGAGAAGACATAATCCGCTGGAGTGGAGACGGCAAGTATCTGTTTGTTGCGAACACTGGCATAGTCCCTGTCAGGATTTATCGCATCGAAGTCATCACCGGTCGCCGACAGCTCGTCTATACTCTATCGCCGAGCGCCGCCGCTGGGCTATGGAGTATTTACTCCGTTCTCCTTACACCCGACGGCAAGTCCTACGTTTACTCCGATTACCGCATTCTCTCCGACCTGTATCTTGTAAGTGGGCTGGGATAGGTCCCATCACATCACCAGGCTTCGCAGTTGATAGTGTCGGTCTCTACAAGGTACGCGGA
>CATPBY010000139.1 GCA_955652845.1 uncultured Terriglobales bacterium
GCTTGTTGCGGAAGGCGTTTTTTCTGACAAAACCGGTTAGAGTCATGATGGAACTCCGGTAGATGCTACGGTGCAGCCGCCTCAAACTTCCCTTCAGGATAGACGATGAATCCCTGGCCCACAACTCCAACGGATCACAGTCTATTCACATTTGTGCTTTGTGTTGTTTCGTCGGCCGCCGTCTATTGGTGCATATCCGGATGAAATTCCCCCACCCTGTCTCTCAAAAACCGAGAGACACAGATGGAGCACCCTCGCGAGGGAATTCATTAGGGCGCGCCGTCCTTGTCTTTCTGCTTTTGGAAAGACAGTGCGGGGTTTGTTCCAATGCAATAAGCATCCAAGGCCGAAAAGGTTACGAGTGCAGGGAACCTAATTGTCGGACTGGACAGTTAGAAATGGTGGGAGGGTGAGTCCGACTCAGATTTCACATTGCCCATAATGATCTCAGTAAGATAAATTCACGGAAATCGGTGTTCAACCAAAGCTGACAGAGTACGCTCCGGATGCAACAGTTAAATGGAGGATTATGGTCCAAACTGCGGCGCATCTCACCCACAAGTCCCTGACCGGAGTAGATATCACCATCATTGCGGTTTATTTCCTGGTGATCTTTTCCATCGGCTTCTACTTCGCGCGCAAGGGGCGAACCTCGACCGACTATTTTCTGGCCAGCCGCGACGTGGGCTGGTTCGCCATTGGGGCATCGTTATTTGTCTCGAATATTTCAACCGAACACTTCATTGGGCTGGCGGGTTCGGGCGCTAGTTCTGGACTGGCGGTCGGACACTTCGAGTGGCTGGCCTGCCTCATACTTTTGATACTGGGCTGGGTATTTGTTCCGTTTTATCTGCGCTCCAATGTATTCACCATGCCGGAATTTCTGGAGCGCCGTTTCAGCCGCTCCTGTGCTGTGTATCTAGCCGGGATCTCGATTCTCGCTTACATATTTACCAAGATTTCAGTCCATCTGTATGCCGCCGCGATTGTACTGGAGCGAGTCGTGGGCTGGAGTCCGCTTACCGCAGCCGTAATTCTTGTGATCGCTACCGGTATCTACACGATTGCCGGCGGACTTGCCGCAGTCATCTATACCGACCTGGTGCAGACTCTCATCTTGATTGCCGGGGCCGTCATTCTCACCAGCATCGGCTTATTTCGCGTGGGAGGCTTCGAAGGATTGCGGGCGGCCCTGCCCGCGAGCTACTTCCACATGATCAAGCCGCCCAGCGACCCGGCCTTTCCCTGGACTGGAATATTTTTCGGAGCGCCCATTCTGGGTATCTGGTATTGGTGCACCGACCAGGTCATCGTTCAGCGCGTTCTGTCTGCCAAGGACGAAGGCCACGCCAAAGCTGCGACCATCTTCGCAGGCTTTCTCAAGATTCTTCCCGTATTTATGCTCGTCCTGCCGGGACTGATCGCGGTTGCGCTATATCGCGATATGTTCAAGTTCGGACCGGATGGCCAGGTTTTGAACGGAGACATCGCATATCCCACCCTGATCATCAACCTGCTGCCTACGGGATTGGTGGGGCTGATGATTGCCGCTCTGCTGGCTGCCCTGATGGGGGCCATGAGTTCGGTCTTCAACTCGGCTTCAACTCTGGTCACTCTTGACTTCTACAAGAAGATCAAGCCCGGCGCATCGGAGAATCAACTGGTAGGTTTCGGCCGCGTGATGACAGGCGTAATGGTCCTGCTGGGGCTGGCCTGGGTGCCGTTTATTCACCTTATCAGTAGCCAGCTCTACATTTATCTGCAGAGCGTGCAGGCGTACATCAGCCCGCCGATTGCTTCATGCTTCATCCTGGGAATTCTCTGGCCGCGTTTGAACGCTCAGGGAGCCATCAGTTCGCTGCTGACCGGCTTTGTCCTGGGAGCGGTGCGCTTTGTCTGCGAAATCATTGACCGCGGCGCCGGGGGCCAGTTCCATAACACCGCAATTCGCTGGCTGATTGATATTAACTTCCTGCACTATGCCATTCTCATGTTTGTCATCTGCTCGGGCGTTCTTATTGCGGTGAGCCTGATGACACCCGCTCCGGAACGCAAAAAGCTTGCCGGTCTCACTTTCGCAACAGTGGATGACAAGATGGATGTAACCCCGCTTGCTCCTTTGACCCAGCACAAGCCGGCCGCGGAGACTGCGCTGGAACAGCGAGTCAATATGGTGTTCAGTCTGGCTCTGATCGCGACCGTGGTTGGACTGTGGATCTATTTCCGGTAGTTCTATGATGGCACGCATCCGTAGTCTGAAACCTAACGTTACTCGCGGAGAAGCAATTGAACAGTTTTCCGGCTATGGCATGGCAGCCCTGATCAGGAATGCAGCCTACGGCCCACTGCGGTCGATCGCCGAGTTTTACATTCCTTTCCGTATTGTTCAGGTGGAAATCGTAAACCGCAATCGCCGCGATCAACACATCCTGGGACTCGATGCGGTCAACGGTTCGCTTGATCTTTATCAATTCGAGCAGTTGCCCGCATTGCCGGCTTTGAATGTCCTTGAAACTCGAAATTTCGCACAACCCGCTCTTGAGCCCGCGCTCGTCCGGGAATTAATCGTCGGCAAACTGCAACGTCTGCTGTTCAGCTCCGGATTTTTTCGCATTCAGGATCTGAAAATTTCGGTCGAGCCGGTGGCTGGAGAGATCCACGTCCCTTACTGGATAAGCTTTCGCGGCCGGGGAAGCCGGGTTCGATTGGCCGCGCTGGACGCGGTCCGACGAAGAATCGAGGGACCCAGGGTTCGCCACATGTTGAGGCAATGGCTCACAACCCCACCGCAGGCATGACGCTCGATAGACGTACAAATGACCGGTCGTATGGCTGATTTTTAGAGTACCTTCGTAACTCCCAGTCATCGCCGACCCCGAGCTATCCTAAACCCTGCCTTTCCCCCCAAGAGGATCACCTCCGACCTTCGTGTCGGTAAACGATCTGGTTGTTTGTCTGCCTGAGGTTAGGGAGCAATGTCGAACAAAATCGGTCGCTACGAAATACTCAGCGAAGTCAC
>CATPBY010000140.1 GCA_955652845.1 uncultured Terriglobales bacterium
CATAATCGATGGAATAAACTTCCGGGGCAAGGGAAAGCAAGTGGTAATGTCCGCCGATCCACGAGAGCGTATAGCCCATCACCAACCCGATGATTGTGCCAATCACTCCAATCAGAACCCCCTGCGCGATGAACACCCGACGCACCTGGGATTTACGCGTTCCCATGGACATGAGCACGGCGATGTCGCGGGTTTTTTCCATCACCATCATGATGAGGGAGATGAGAATGTTCAACGCGGCAACAAACACGATCAAACCGATGGTGATAAAGGTGACAAGGCGCTCCAACCGCAGAGCTCGAAAAATGGCGCGATTCTGTTCCATCCAATTAGTGGCCATGAAACCTTTGCCGGCCACCTGTTCCAGCGTCTGAGCGATGGCGCCGGCGCGATAGATGTCATCCACTTTAAACTCGATTACAGAAACCAGATCGCCAAGACCAAAGAGTTGTTGCGCATCGGATAGACGGGCAAATGCCCAGGAACTGTCGTAGTCGTAGAATCCGGAGTTGAAAATTCCGGCGATACGAAACCGGTTGTACTTGGGAACCATGCCAAATGGAGTGAGCTCCCCTTGCGGGCTGGTGACAAGCACCACCGAGCCCACGGTGGCGCCCAGCTGGTCAGCCATGTCCTTGCCAAGAACGATGGGAGGCATGGTTGCGATCCGGTCCTGAACAGCGGCGAGCGAACTGTCGGATTTCGTAGAGCGGGCGTCCTCGCCCGCTGCAGTTGAAGCGGCATCCGGCGCCCGATCTTCCAGTGCATCCGCCGAGCCGATTTTCACTGAGTTCAGCAGATCGCTGACTCTCCGTTCGTAAGCGGGAATCAAGCCCTTCAGTACCGCCCCGCGGGCCCGGGGGCCACGGGAAATCAAAACCTGTTCGTAGATGGCGGGGGCGGCAGCGATGACGTGCGGTTGTGTCGCGAGCCGGTCCATGAGCAGGCGCCAGTCCTTGATACCGTCACTTTCAACGCGCAGCAAGTTGACGTGGGAAGTCGATCCCAGCAGGCGGTCCTGCAGGTCCTGGCGGAACCCGTTATTGATTGCGAGGCCGACGATAAGCGATGCCACTCCCGCCGCGACTCCAGCGATGGAAATGCCAGTGATGACTCCGATAAAAGCCTGGCGTCTTTTTGCGCGAAGATATCGAGAGGCAACGAAGAGTTCAAATCTCATGAAGAGGTCAGTGCCCGGAACCCAGGCCTGTCGGATTATAACGATTGCGCTGCGACTTCCGGCGAACTCACAGATGATCAGCGCGAATTCTGGGATCGCGGACCGAATCTTGGTATCAGTGCCGGAACTTGCTCGCGGTAGACAACATATTCCGGACCAAGCCTGTGCTCCAGCTCACGGTCTTCCGATCGAATCATGACAGCCCCGGAAATCAAGGCAAAAACCGTGAGGGCGTAGCAGGCTACCAGGCCTGTGCCAAGGCTCCATGCCAGCATTTCGCAAAGGTGTGCAAGGTAAACCGGATGCCGAATGCGAGCGCGGATACCCGTAGTGACAAGCCGCTGTTCAACGTGTCCAGCAATAATTTCTGGCGTGCCGCTCAGCTGCGGACCGCTGAAACCCTTTACCGAACTCTTATAGATCCACAATCCCGCGCCGAAAAGCACGGAGGCAGGAAGCCAGGTCCACGCATTCGAATAAAGCGAGGAGTGCCGCCAGGTGAAAGTCATAGCGCCCATAACAATCCACATTGCAATCCAGATTGGCAGCAGTATGCGGTACGGCGATCCAGAACGCGATCGCCAATAGTCGACTCGAGGATGAATCATCAGCCAGAACGAGGGGATAGTCGCGTAAACGATGCATGCGGTCCACCCGATGGTGCGTAGATGCTGCTGCATGTGCGGATTTTATCCCGCTGGGCCGTACTAAGCTCCTGTTTTGTGGCAGAGTAATTGATCAATGCCGGAAATCGCTAACCCTACGCTTGCCGGGCGAGCCGCATTTAGCCACCCCGACTTTGTGCGTTTCCAGCGGGCCCGTTTTTTCATTGTGATCGTGCTGGAGATGCAATCGGTCGCCGTCGGCTGGCAGGTTTACGAAATTACCAAGAGACCGCTGGATCTCGGCCTGGTTGGTCTCGCTCAATTTCTGCCTGGAATTCTTCTTTTCCTAGTTTCAGGGCAGGCGGTCGACCGCTTCAATCGCCGGAAATTGTTGACCTTGTGTTATGGCGGCTTTGGCTTGTGCTCGGGCCTGCTGCTGGGTATTTCCTGGCGCGGGATTCATTCCGCATATCCGATTTATGCTGTGATCGCCCTGGTTGGGGCAGTTCGTTCATTCAATGGACCCACAGCCCGCGCAATCCTGCCGCAACTGGTGCCCGAGGAACATTTTCCTAATGCGGTGGCCTGGAACGCCAGCATTTTCCAAACTGCAACTATCCTTGGGCCTTCCTTCGGAGGGTTGCTCTACGCCTTTTCTCACGGTCCTTCGGCAGTGTACGGAGCATGCATGCTTACCGCCATCGCGTCAATGCTCTCCACGCTGCGGATCAAACCGAGAACCGCACGCCGGCCGCGACAGGAGATCAGCCTAACAACAGTTTTGGCGGGATTCCGCTACATCTGGCAGCAGAAGCTTATTCTCGGCTCAATATCGCTGGATCTGTTCGCGGTTTTGCTCGGCGGAGCCGTGGCACTCCTTCCTGTGTACGCCAGAGAAATTTTGAAGACCGGTCCGTGGGGCCTTGGATTACTGCGGAGCGCGCCGGGAGCAGGCGCGGTCATTATGGCCATTCTGCTTGCTTATCGGCCGGTAAAGAAGCGGGCGGGAG
The DNA here is from genome assembly GCA_955652845.1 of uncultured Terriglobales bacterium. GTDB lineage: Bacteria > Acidobacteriota > Terriglobia > Terriglobales > Acidobacteriaceae > JABCYV01. The sequence continues at coordinate 2,796 of CATPBY010000140.1, forward strand.
CGACAATGTTATGGTGCGTAACCGGATTTGGAGTCTTCACTATTCTGTTCGGCATTTCCCGCAACCTCGGCCTCTCCTTAGCCGCACTTGCTCTAGTAGGCGCCACGGACATGGTCAGTGTGGTTATCCGCGGCATTCTGGTCCAGGTAGCGACGCCAGATGAGATGCGGGGCCGGGTGAACGCTGTGGATATGATCTTTATCGGCGCCTCGAACGAGCTGGGACAATTCGAGTCCGGCCTGACCGCGCATTGGTTCGGGACGGTGCCCGCGGTTGTGTTCGGTGGAATAGGCACACTGGTTGTGATCGCCATCTGGGCCTGGCGATTTCCTGAGCTTCGAAAGGCAGACGACCTGATCGAATCCGGCGCTCGATAGAGACTTGGCGCGTCTCAGAACGGCCGCTACTTCGTGCGGATTACGGTTTTCGCCGAACTCATGTTGTCAAACCGGTCGTAGACGCGGACCACAACAACATGCTCGAACTGGCCGCCTGGGCTCTTGATCGGCGAAAGCGCGGGCGACACGACCGCCGGCGCCGCAACCCGGAAGTCATAGCTTTCCGCTTTCGCATCCGAAAGCTGTCCAACCGGCTCGACGAACTGCCACTCCCCAGCGTCCAGTGAATATTCGGCTCGCTTGATTGGGGAAAAGCTGTCAACTGCCCGGAAGGTGGCGCGGATC
>CATPBY010000141.1 GCA_955652845.1 uncultured Terriglobales bacterium
ACCGGGATCAGCGGCTTCAGGTAGTCATCCACAAAGGCTGAATAGCGGCGGACATTCCCAGCTATCCCCAGATAGTGAAAAGGCATGAAGATGCAGTATGTCCCTACAAAACTAAGCCAGAAATGGATCCTTCCTAAAGTCTCGTTCATCATTCGCCCGGTCATCTTCGGAAACCAGAAATAAGTGCCCGCGAAGATGCCAAACATGGCTGCGACACCCATCACCATGTGGAAGTGTCCAACCACGAAATAAGTTGCGTGCAGCATGATGTCGATCGAAGGCTGCGCCAGGAAAAACCCACTGACGCCGCCGCTGACGAACATCGAAATAAAGCCCAGCGAAAACAGTGACGCCGATGTGATCTGCAACTTGGAGCCGTACAGGCTTCCAATCCAAATGAGCACCACCATGGTGGATGGAATGGTGATTAGCAGTGTGGGGAAAGAAAAAGCCAGGGAGGAAACCGGGTTCATTCCGCTAACAAACATATGGTGCCCGTAGACCATGTAGCTGAGCACCGCCAGAGCTCCCATGGAATAAATCAGCACCCGGTGACTCAGCATTGGCCGGCGCATGCTGGTGATCAGAACATGGGAAACGATTCCTAAGCCGGGCACAATTGCGATGTACACCTCGGGATGTCCGAAGAACCAAAACAAGTGCTGCCAAAGCAGCGTCGAGCCCCCGGAGTGCGGCTGCAACTGGTCGCTGATCACCAGATTCGAAGGGATGAAGAAGCTGGTCCCAGCGACGTGATCCAGAATGAGCAGGATGCAAGCGGGCATCAATACCGCAAATGCGGTGAGGCCCATGCAGGAGGTAATGAACCATGCCCAGGCTGTGAGTGGCAGACGCATAAGACTCATGCCCTTGACGCGGAGATCAAGCGTAGTAGTGATGAAGTTCAGCGATCCCAGCAACTGGCCAACACAAAACAGGGCAATGGAAGTTGCCCACAAAATCACGCCCATCCCCTGGCCCGGACCGGACACGTTCCCTACTGCACTCAGCGGCGCATACTGTGTCCAACCACCCAAGGTCGGTCCGTCTGCCACGAAGAAGGATGAGATCAGCACCACGAACGCCGTGAACGTGACCCAGAACGACATCATGTTGAAATGCGGGAAGGGCATGTCCTCGGCGCCTACCTGGATGGGCAGGAAATAATTGCCGAACGCGGCGAACGGCGCAGTTGTGAGCACAAAAAAGACCATGATGGTCGCGTGCATGGTCATCAACTGCAGGTAATATTCTGGCGTGATAATTCCGCCGGGCGCGCCGTTCTTGGAAAGCAATTGCAAGCCGGGGATAGCCGCGTTAGGCCACGCCAGATGGATCCGCATGAACCAGGAAAGCACCATTCCAGTAAGAACAGCGACCAAAGCCAAAGCGTAGTACTGCTTGCCAATCACTTTGTGGTCCAGGCTGAAAACGTGCTTACGGATAAAGCTGGTCGGCGGCGCGTGATGAGCTGCCGCATGTGTGGACATGTCGTGCATAAGCTTCCCCCGGGCAGGATAGGTGTTCGCGCTGGGCCGCGCTCCCTACTGCAATGTCGCTTCCTTCTTCAGCCAGTTATCAAACTCTTCCTGGGAATAAACATACAGATAAGCTTTCATGTTGTAGTGTCCCAAGCCGCAAAGTTGCGTACAGACAATTTCGTACTTCCCCGTCTTGGTTGCGGTGAAATGAATAGAAAGATCCAGCCCGGGAACAAAATCCTGCTGCACCCGCAGCTCCGGCACATAAAAGGAATGGCCAACATCCTTCGCATGCATGAGTAAATGGATTTCCTTGTTCACAGGGACCGCCATTTCAGCGGTCACGATGTCGTCTTTGGCGTCCGGGTCGTTGGTCTGATCAAGGCCGAAAAAGTTCCCGTTGGCTTCGCTGATAAGGCTGGGATGAAGCGGGCCAAACTTCCGGTCAGGGCCGGGATAGCGGAAATAAAAAGCAAACTGTCCGGCCTGGACCTGGATTGGCATCGCATCAGGTGCGGGCGGAACGAAATACTGAGTTGCCCACGCCTTCACCCCGAAAACGCCCAGAGCCAGAACCTCCGCGCCCACCAGAATCACCGCAGCAAGCACCAGGCCCTTGGCTCCGCCCCGAAAGGTTTTGATCGGCGCGTCTGGGCGAACGTTAGAAAACTTCCAGATGAAAATGGCCAGAATGATCTGCGCGGCCAGGAACGACACTCCGGCCTCCACCATGGTTTCCGACATCTGCTCATCGATAAGGTTGCCATGGGTCGAGATGTTTTCTGGCGCCACCCACGTATGGCGGACAATGGGAATCGCGGAGGCAATTGCAATCACGATGATGGTCACCGCAAAGATTTTCGCCATGTCACCCTCGCTTTTGCCGCTTCTGAACTGATTCTTGAACTCAGATTCCTACTTCGCTTTGAAGGTGAAATCTGCAGCCCCCGGTTTGCCGGCGGCCACCGTCACCTTTTGCGTCTGAGTTCCATACGTTTCCTGCCACGCCGTCACCGTGTAACTCCCGGGAGGAACATTGTTCAGAGTGAATGAACCGTTTGCATCAGTGACCGCGGCGGGCCCTTTCACCACCACCATGTAACCGTGCATCCAGGGATGAATGTTGCACTTCACGGGGACGGCGACTTCCACGTTGGCCCAACTCACATCGAAAGGCGGCGATCCTGCAGGCTGCGATTTGTTCCACTCAGAGTTCTTCGTTGGTTGAGGATGAATATTGTGCGACGTCTGATCGCTGTTGGTGACCTTGAAGTGCTGGCCCGCATCCAGTGCCATCACGTGCGGGATATACTGACAGCCCTTCTGGTCCCAGGTCGGAGTTTCGGATGACACCTGGCTCGAAGCGGCCGAATCCAGGCCTTCAGAAATGTACACGGCAGCGAACTGCAAACCTCCGCTCGGACCGACCACGACGCTCTCGGTTGTTACCGGCTTGCTCGCGTGTATCTGGGCGCAAGTCGGCTCTTTCGACATGTCAATCGGCCTCTGGTGAGGGGGTGTGCCATCCAGTTTGATAGTCCCGGTAATCTTGCCTTCGGCTGCCGCGCTCACACTGCGCGTTGAATACAACAGACTGACAGCAAGCAACAGCAGGGCTGAAGTAATTGCTGCGAGTTGATAACGGCCTCTCATTTTGCGTTCTCCTAAATTTCCTAAAGACCACATGCCGCATAACATGACACGCTCACTGTTGCGGTGGGGGAGACGGAGCGGGCGCGGTTGCGTTGGGAT
>CATPBY010000142.1 GCA_955652845.1 uncultured Terriglobales bacterium
ACAGGAAACAGCGGGGTGGCTGTCCCTGGCCTTCCACTCATTTCCGGGCCGCTGAGGGGGATTACTGAATTCGCGAATTCGAACCATCGCACTGTTCCCGTTGATCGCAACAACTGGGCGCCCCGACTGGGTTTTGCTTATCAGTTGACGTCGAACACGGTAGTTCGGGGTGCCGCTGGCATCTACTACGGGATGAATGTCGCAACCAACTACCAGTATCCGGGCACCGCATTCCGCAAAGATGGCGTTGTATATTTCACTCAGGACAATTTTCAAAACCGGTACGCGACACTGGAAAACCCTTTTCCCGCCGGGCTGCCTGCACCACAAGGCGCAAAATATGGGCCATTGGCGGAGTGGGGGTTCGCCAATTTGAACGATCTGGGTACTGCTCCCGCGCTGAATGCCGATATTTATCAATGGAGCCTGGGAGTACAACGGTTGCTTCCCTGGCAGTTAGTCGTCTCGGCCGACTATTCCGCAAACCGCAGCACGCATCTTCCCTGGGGAGGAGCCGGCGGCATCTGCGGTTGCGGAACCAGCACCCGCGATCGCAACTTCATTCCGTCCTCGGTCCGCCAGCAATACAACACTCTCGATCTGTTCAATCAATTGCACAACACGGTCACAAATCCTTTCCAGCCCCTGTTCAGCGGCCCCAACGCGATCTTTAATGAGCCTGACTCGCAGTACAACAATGATCAAATCCCGTTGATCAATCTATTGCGTCCTTATCCGCAATTCGACGGCAACTTCGAAGGTCTGCCGCTGCTCGAAGCGGCATCGTTTTACAACGCCTTGCAGGTGCGTTTCGAAAAGCGCGCCAGCCACTACATCAGTTTTGAAGGCGGTTACACATTCTCCAAAGCGACGGACAATTCTTCTGCCGGCCGGAATGCATTCATCGGTTCTCTTGCTTCCGATAATCCACAGCAATTGGACAATCTGAAAGCCGAGCACTCGATCAGCGCGAATGACGCAACCCATCGGCTGGCCATGGCAATCATCGCTGACTCGCCCATTGGGCGAAAAAGGTGGATCGGGTCAAACATGAATCGTTTTCTTGACGGCGTGGTCGGAGGCTGGACGATCGCTACCATCCTCACTTTCCAGAGCGGACAGCCGATTGATATTGGAATGTCGCAGCCTACGCTGGATGACGGCAATCAACGCCCGAACGTCATCTGTAATCCGGCCAGTGGCATAAGTGCGCACCAGTCGGCTCTCAGCGCATCGTCAGCGAACCCGTTGAGCACTTTCAGTTCCAGCTGCTTTGCTGATCCTGGTTTTGAGCAGGCCGGAAATGCACCCCGTTACTTTTCTAACTTAAGGACCGACGGAATCCACAATATTGATCTGTCGATCGAAAAGACCTTTATTCCGCGTGAAGGTATGAGGCTCGAAGTGCGTGGCGAGTTCTTCAACTTTTTTAATACGCCCCGATTCGCGCCGCCCGACACTCTATACGGCGATTCAACGTTTGGACAAATTACCTCGACTGCGATGGGCGCCACACCGCGACACGGGCAACTTGGCGTTCGCCTTGAATTTTAGGCCCATGAGAAAAGGGGCATATCCCGCGGCGCTCGCCCTGTTTCTGCTCGCCCCAGCTTGGTATTCTGCTCAGGATTCAACGCGGCAAAACTGGACCAATCATGTGCGCATTGGGGCGTATGGTCTGGCCGGCAATAATGCCGAACAGATTGTGCGTGACGCCGAGGAAAGCGGAGTGTTCGGCATTGAGATAGACAACGACATACCCGGCCGTTATGAAAGCTTTATACATCCTGAGCAGAAGTTGAATGCGATTCATGCTGTCGCGGAAAGGGCGCACGCGGTGGGCAATCGGGCTTTTGTATATATCGCGGGAACGGAGTGCATTACCGCGAACGCCGATAAAACTCCGCATTCGGTGGCCAAAGAGCACCCGGACTGGCTTCAGCGGACCATCGCTGGTAAGCCTGCAGTTTTTGGAGCCGGCTCTGCGTTCTGGATCGCGAAGGGAGACGAAGACGTCTGGATAAGCTTTTATGCCCCGGACTGGCGGAAAACTTACATGGAGCGCGTGCGCCAGATTGCGGCCACCGGCATCGACGGAATCTACGTCGATATACCCTATTGGATGACACATTTCGACGGGTGGGAAAATACCTGGGCCAGCTTTGACGATTACACGGTTGCGGCCTTTCATGAGCAGACCGGGTTGGATGCGAAAAAGGACTTGAAGATCGGGGACTTCTCGGATTCCAACTTTCGCAAGTGGATTGATTTCAGGATTCAAACCATTACCGATTTCATGCAGGAGATTGATCGGAGCGCGAAATCAGTCAATCCTGAGATAAAAATTATTCCTGAGATTTATCCCGGCATCGAGGAAGAAGCCGTTCGGGTTGGAGCGGAGGTTTACAGTCTCTATCCGGTTGTGGATGCCATCGCGCACGAATACGAATTTGGCTCGGGCGATCACATGGCGTCGTCCAGAACACCGCTGGACTGGTTTAATTACCAGGTCGGAATGTACTCCTTCCGCGCCTTCGCCCAGGGGAAAGCGACGTGGATCCTGAACTACTCCTGGGATGGCGACCCTAAGGTGGATCGCCGCCAGGCCATGATGAATCTTGCCATGTCCCAGATAATGGCGGGAGCGAATTTCTGGGACGCGCCGGGGCATTCAATGGCTGGATCGAATGATCTTCCCACCCGCAAGCGGATTTTTTCCTGGATCAAAGCCTACGAAAAAACCTTTTACTCGCCACGAATACCAATCGCTCCGATCGGCGTTTACTTTTCTCCTCCGACGCGCAATTTGTTTACCGAGGACTTTCTTGCTTCCTATCGCGGGATTCTGATTTTGCTTTTGCAAAAACACATGGAATTCCAGATTGTTACCCCACGCACGCTGGCGGAGTTCCAGGGGAGCACGCTGATTCTGCCGGATGTGCGAATTCTGACTGACAGCGAGAAAGCCTGGTTCAACAGTTATGTGAAGAACAACAACAGGTTGTTGATAACCGGAAAAGATGCGACCGGACTCGGAAATACGGAGCACGTAATTCATTTCAGTAAGTGTCCGGGAAAGGACTACAGCGCAGCCCTGCAGAACGATTTCGACGCATCAATCCCTGACCGGGAACATGAATTTCTTGAAAGCCTGAATGCCGGGAATGCGGTCCATGTAACCGCCTCTCCGCAGATTGCAGCATCGATCGCACAGGTTGAAGGGAAGCCGCATGTCTTTCTGGCAAACTTTGCGGGATTGCGCGGAGGAATGAATCCCATCCAGACGCCGCAGGCAGGCGTGCAGGTAACGATAGCCGGCGAATCAAAAGGCGTCGGTTTTTTTCTTCCATTCATGGGAGATGCCAGACCCCTGGCGGGAAAAGTCAGTCATGGGAGCATTTCGTTCACGCTGCCAACCATCGAGAAGGGCGGTGTATTTTGGTATGACCCTGATGTTGAACAGATTCTGAACCATGCAGTAGTGCGATCGAGGAGCTAATCTCAAGGTGAATGCGCTTTCCGAAATTCTGAGCCTTCCGGAGGGAGAAAAAGGAACTCGCGGTTTAGTGCACACGCCCGCTGAAATTGCCCAGCAACCCAATACCTGGCGGTCTACTTTCGAACTGTTCCAGAAGAATCGCGCGGAGATCACGAAGTTTCTCGCATCGGCCGGGTTCCGAAAGCAGCCCGGCGCGCGACCGGCCGTTATTATGGCCGGCGCCGGAACATCCGACTATATCGGGCATTCACTTTCTTTTCTTCTGCGCAAGACCTGGCAATGCGAGGTTGCGGCTATCGCCAGTACTGACCTCCTGACCCATATGGATGAATTGATCCTCCCACAGCGAGAATACTTGTGGATTTCATTCTCCCGCTCGGGAGACAGCCCCGAGGGCGTTGCGGTGCTGCAAAAGATCTGTGAGAGACGCCCGGATATCCACCATCTGATTGTTTCGTGCAATTCGAACGGGCGGATGATTCGCGAAAATGCCGCTAACCCTCAGGTGCGAACCGTCTGTCTGGATGATGCGGTCAACGACCGTGGATTGGCCATGACCAGTTCTTTCTCCAACATGGTGATTTTCGGTCACTGCCTGGCTCATGCTGAAGACTTAGAGCAGTATGAAGCAGTGCTATCACGGCTCATTGAAACCGGTAGCAGCTTTCTGCCACGTGCCGCTGACTGCGCGGCGGCACTCGCAGAGGAGCCGTTCAGAAAAGCTTGTTTTGTCGGGTCGGGGCCATTGAAGGCGGTCGCCAGGGAGTCTGCCCTTAAGTTACTGGAGCTGACAGCCGGCAAAGTAACGACTATGTCAGAATCTGCGCTGGGGCTTCGCCACGGACCCATGGCAGCTTTGGACCAGGACACTCTCTTTGTAAGTTTTCTTTCCGGCCGGCGACGGGTGCAGGAGTACGAGCGGGAATTACTGCTGGAAGTTGGAAGTAAGCGGTTGGTGAAGACCAGGGTAGTCGTGGGCGGCGATTCGCCGATGAACTCCTTCGCCGAGCACTGCATCGCGCTTCCTGGTGCTGTGGAGGACGACTATCGTCCCCCGCTGGACGTAATCTTCGGACAATTATTAGGACTGTTTTTCTCGCTGCGATGGAAGCTACAGCCGGACTGTCCGAGTCCTAACGGAGCCATCAGTCGAGTTGTGCAGAACGTTAGCATTCATTCCTGATTCAGGTTCTCAGCGTCACAAGCAGGTACGGAAGGACAGCTTGAATGATTGAAGTCTGTGTGGTCGGCGAACTTAATCTGGATCTTATTCTTTACGGATTGCCGAAAGACCTGCTGCTGGACAGGGAGCACCTGGCTAGCGGGCTGGCATTTACATTAGGCAGTTCATCCGCTATTTTCGCGCACAACTTATGCGTGCTTGGTACGCGCGTCGGTTTTATTTCGAAAATCGGCAACGACCCTCTTGGAAAAATGGCGGCGGAGCGCTTGTCAGCAGTTGGCGTAGACATCAGCCGGGTAAAAACTGCATCCGGAAAGTCTGCTACCGGACTCACTGTTGTTTTGCCACAAACTCAGCATCGCTACATATTGACATATCCAGGAACGATGTTCGAGATGCAGTATTCAGATATCGACATGGATTATGTCAGGACGGCTCGTCATCTGCATCTTTCGTCGTTCTATTTGCACCGCGCTCTGCGTCCAAGAATACTAAATTTGTTTCGACAGGCTAAAGAAGCCGGACTGACGACATCGCTCGATACCAACGATGATCCGGAAAATCTGTGGGATCGAGACTTGCTCGAGGTCTTGAAGTATGTGGATGTCTTTTTTCCAAACGATCGTGAGGCTAAAAAAATTGCGCGGACCGAAGACCTGGCGCAGGCCCTCAACATTCTGGGCGGTCTGGCGAAGGTAGTAGTGGTGAAACGCGGTTCAGGATCTGCCATATGCCGCTCCGGCAGCGAGCAATGGAGTCTGGCGCCTCCCGCGGTCAAGGTAGTCGATGACGTCGGCGCCGGCGACACCTTTGATGCGGGGTTCATTCACTCCTTCCTGCGAGGGGCAACCCTGGAGAACTGCCTGGCATTCGCCAACATCGCGGCTGCTTACTCTGTGACCAAGCAAGGTGGCACGGAAGCATTTCGAGAGCGCAGCCAGCTGGCGAGCTACATGCGCCAGCAATGGAACCTGGCTGCTCGAGGAACGTTGCCGCTCGAGAGTTAAGCTGGTAGTTCATTCGGCTGGCTGCTTCGGCCGCCTGACTCCAGTGGATGATGACTTACTCCAGTTCCGATGTGATCACGCCTTCCTCAGTTTGCGAGTTGAATGTCACGTGAAGAAGATTGGGGCGGCAACACACCTGGCAGTCTTCCACGTAGGTTTGATTGCGACCAGCCGAATGGTCAACCGCGATTTCGTTCCATTGCCCACAGGCAGCGCATTGAAAGCCGAGATCCATCGGTCACTCAAATCATTACGAGCAACATTCCTTTTATCGCGATCCTCCGATGCCGGGTCGATGCTGCAGCCATCATTGAGCCGAAACGAGTCCACCTGCGATTAGTCCAACGCCTTTTCACAGACTATTCACATACTTTTAACACGGTTGTCATCAACCCGCCGTTAAAGTGAAGTTCTTCACACTGCAGGCAACTTCCCAGGAGGATTCGAATGACATCAACAAGTAGGTTGAAGGCTGCTGCCTTCATCGGCATTGGTGTGCTGGCTATGGCTGCACTTTCGTCGCAAGCTCAAGCGGGTGAGATCAAACACGTTTTACTCATCAGCGTCGATGGGCTGCACGCTCTCGACGTCGCAAATTATGTGGCTAAAAATCCCAATGCGGCGATGGCTGAACTCACTCGTCACGGCACTACATATTCGAACGCGCGTACGCCAGCGAATTCGGATTCCTTTCCTGGCCTTCTGGCCCTGGTGACCGGCGGCTCCCCCGTTTCGCATGGAATGTTCTACGACGTCAGCTACGACCGTACCTTGTTTGATCCCACAAATACAAAGTGCGCCGGGACGCCGGGAAACATGATGGTCTTTGATGAAAGCATCGATCTTTACAGTGGCAACGTCTCGCTCAATGTGATCGATCCCACGAAGTTACCGCACCGTCTGGTGAACGGCAATTGCGAGCGGGTTTTTCCTCACAACGCCATCCGCGCCAATACCATTTTTGAAGTGGTCAAAGCGGCTGGCGGCCGCACAGCGTGGGCGGACAAACACCCTGCTTACGATCTGGTGAACGGCCCTTCCGGCAAGGGCGTGGAGGATCTCTACACGCCTGAAATTACCAATGTCAACGGACTCGACAACACTCACAGCGTAGTTTGCACGGTGGAAAACGATCAGAAGAAAGTCCAGGCCGTTATCAACGAAATCAACGGGCTGAATCATGATGGTACCAAAGCTCCCGGAACTCCCGAGGTTTTTGGAATGAACTTCCAGGCGGTCAGCGTGGGACAGAAGCTGGTCACGGATAACTTTGATAACAGCTGCGTTGACGATACCGATCCAGCGATAAATCAGCAGCCCGGAGGTTACATCGACGGCGCGGGGACTCCTGGTGTCGTGCTTGCCTATGCCTTGCAAAAAACCGACCAGGCTCTGGCCAGTATGATTCTGGCGCTTAAGAACGAAGGTATCTACGAGTCGACTTTGTTCGTCGTTACCGCGAAGCACGGTCAATCGCCAATCAATCCGGCTAAGGTCAATAAGCCAGGCCACTTTGCCGACCTGGTAGCTGCCCTGCCCGACGGGAAAACGAATGCTGCGGCAATCGCGATCACGAACGCCGCCAACTGCGCAACCGGTCCTTGTGGTTTCGTTCAGGATGACGATATCGCACTGATCTGGCTGCAGGGACAACACATTTCCACTCAGCAGGTTGCCGATTATCTGAACGCTAATGCTCCGGCATTGTTCATCTAAGAGGTGATGTCCGGCAACGAAATCAAGCTGAAGTTCAACGATCCGGCAAAGGACAGCCGGACGCCGGACATCATCGTGCAGCCGGAGTATGGCACTATTTACACCGGCTCGAAGACCAAGAACGCGGAGCATGGCGGGTTCAGCTTCGGCGACACCAATGTTGGCTTGATCGTTTCTAATCCAGAGATGAAACCACGTGTGGTGAAGACGCTAGTGCTCACGTCGCAGGTTGCGCCTACTATTCTTCACGCGTTGGGAATCGATCCCTCCACTCTGAAGGCGGTTCAGGCAGAGGGAACCGCCCTGCTGCCCGAACAGACTTTGGAAAAATAGTTCCGGCCCACTTCCTCAAATTGTTTTACGGAACGGGGAGCGAAAGCTCCCCGTTTTTTGGGC
>CATPBY010000143.1 GCA_955652845.1 uncultured Terriglobales bacterium
ATAGTCATGTTGGTCACAGTGACCGCATTCGCGCCCGTATTGCTCACGTAGACATACAAAGGGCTGGAAGGTGAGTTGAGGGGAACTGATCCAAACTGTATGGGATTGGGATAAACGTTAACCGGAACGGCGGCTGCGGCCGCCAGGTTTACAGTCAGGGCCAGAGAAACGACAATTAAAGTGGCGCGCAACTTCAGATTCATAAGGTTTGACCTCTACTCTCAAAATTCCCCCTCAAACGCACATGGCGCGGCGGAAGTGTACACACAATTACTGCGAAAGTCTCTGGATTTGTAGAAATTAAGGCAGTGCAACTTTCGGCACATTCGTGCTTCTGCTGTAAGTTGTAATAGCTTGGACTCGACCTTACGGACAGCGTTGGCGAGTGGACACAGATTGGTATTCGATTGAGGGGATTTTGAGTGTAATTGATTCCATGACAATGTCGGCTCCTCGGCCCGAGTAAAGTTGGTGGTGCTAAAGCCAACCAACAGGCTCGGGAGAAAGGAGCCGAACAATGATCATTATAGGAGTTGATTACCATCCCGAGTTTCAACAAATCGCTTCGGTGGATACAGATACTGGAGAGTTCCAGGAAAAGAGATTGGCGCATTCCGGAGAGGCGGAGAAGTTCTACCGCGCTCTGCCGGGGAAGAAGGTGCGAGTCGGCATGGAAGCCAGCGGACACGCACGGTGGTTCGAACGACTGCTGGCTGAGCTGCAGTTTGAGTTGTGGATTGGAGACGCGGCCGAGATCCGCACCAAACGAGTGCGCAAGCAAAAGACGGATTGCCAGGACGCACAACTGATTCTTCGATTGCTGCTCGAAGATCGTTTCCCGCGGATCTGGGTGCCGAGTTGGGAGAACCGGGATGTGCGGCAACTGTTGTGGCACCGGCATCGCATGGTGCAGGCGCGCACGCGCATCATGAACCAACTGCAAGCGGTGGCCCTGAACGAAGGCCTGCGCTGCAAAAAGCGTTTGTGGCGGGAACGCGGACGGCAGCAGCTGGAAGCGTTTCCACTGGCCCCGCAAGCGAGCCGGCGACGACGAGATCTGCTGGAGTTGCTGGATCGACTGAATCCAACGATCGCGCAGCTGAGCCAGGCGATCGAGCAGGAAGTGGAGAAGTGGCCCGCCGCGCAACGTCTGATGACGCATCCCGGAGTCGGCGCTTTAACCGCGCTGGCCTTCGTGCTGATCATCGGCGAAGCCAATCGGTTTCATTGCGGCAAGCAGGTGGCCAGTTATCTGGGGCTGGTGCCGTTGGAAGAGTCGAGCGGAAACCGGCGACGGCTGGGGCATATCACCAAGCAGGGGAGTTCGATGATGCGCTTTCTGCTGGTGGAAGCGGCGCAGGTCACGGTGCGCAGCGTGCCCGAGTGGCGCAGCAAGTACTTCCACCTGATGCTGCGGCGCGGACGTAAGACGGCCAAGGTAGCCATGGCCCGCCGGTTGGCGGTTCGGCTGTATTGGATGATGCGCCAAGGGTGGGATTACGAGCAGTGGACGAAGTTCGGTTCGCACGTGGGACAGCCCGGACATCGCGATGGTGTGCAGTCGAACACCGAGTAATTGATTGGGCATCCCGCTCCTCTTCATTGAGGAGTTCGAAGTAGTAATCATGATCGCAGTTCGAGACCGAAGAGATGCATGGGTCGGACCGAGTTCCCGACCTGACCTTTGATTACGAGCGAGCCTGTGGTTGGTATGGCAGTTCTTCAACTAGAGCGAAATGGCACTTTTGTTCGAGTGCACGCCGTAGTGTGCTCAAAAACTGTTTGACACCGCCGACATTGTCAGAGACGCGATGTTACAGCAGTTAACGATTGAAAGCGACGAGAGGGAGAGTGCATTCTCTCGTGTTGGCTGAGCGCTCGTAACCTTCCTAAAAACGATGGAAGGCTAAGGAGCTTGGAAGTCTAGAGCATAAACCTCTTGTGTGCCGCTATCGCGCATCAAGAGCGGGGCGCCTTCGGGACTCAGTCCGCTCCAGGATACCTCGCCCGATACCACGCGGCGGAAGTTCTTCAAAGTGACGATCCGCTCAAGCTTGCGATCTGCGATGCGGATGCGATAGAAGGCTGGATCTTTACTCAGACCTGTATCAAAGTACACATACCTGTTGTCCCGCGACCACTCGATGAGGCCCGCCGCCAACTGGGCAAGTTCTGACCACTTCTGCGTGGTGAAGTCGAAGAGCTTCGGCTTCAGGCTGTTTGCAGTATTAGCAGCGAGAAAGCGCCCATCGGAAGAGACCAAGGGAAACCATAGCCCTTTGGAGTCTGGCAAAGATTTGACACTCAGCGTTTTGAGGTCAAGTATCTTAATTACTTCATCTGAGGCTGTCCATTCCCCAAATATGATGGCCTTGCCGCTCGGCATCCAGCTGGGGCGATCGAGGGCGTTCCGGGTAGCGTAAACAACACGAGGGTAGCCACCCTCTCGGGGGATGACAGAAATATGGGGTTGTCCGTGCCCAAAGGTCAAGAAGACGATCTCTTTTCCATCGGGGGACCATCGCGGGCTCGCGGCAATATCGGGAACCGACGTTAGCTGCAGCTTTTCGCTGCCATTCGCCCGACTACGCCAAATCTGGTCGTCCGGGTAGGAAACATAAGCCACCCACTGACCATCCGGAGAGAAGGTCACTCCGCTCGCCGAAATCCCGCCAAGGTATGGTACGAACTGTCGTGACTTCTCATCGTAGCGCTCTAATTCTGCTCGGGCCTGTTCGCCCACAACAAAGATTTTCTTGCCATCTGTGCTGGGCTGGGGTGAGTGAAAATTAAGGGGACCGGAGGTCAATTGTACGGGTTGACGGCTTACCCGATGTAGCCAGTCGCGCTTTTCACGCATGGCCCAAATGTCCAGTCGCCCATTGACGAAGACCTGAAACACGAAATACTTTCCATCCGGAGTCCAGTTTCCTTGAGATACCAGTGCTGGCTCGTGCCATCCCTGCAGAAGGCGGTGCAGGTTCGCGCCGTTGGAGGAAATCTCCCATAGCGCGGGACCCCTTCCCAGCTCGACCATAGTAAACCGCAAAACCCTCCCGTCCGGCGACCAGCGAAACGAATACGGAAGCCCGGGAACGCTCGCGAAATTGCGAGGGGTATTGGCATCTCTCGCCAGGACTTGCAACTCATTCTGATGAGAAAAAAGCAGGTCGCCATTTGGTGTCCGAGTTGCGTCACCCGCGGTCCCTAAACGCCGGGGAGCCCCTCCCGTGATGGGGAAGGCCCACTGGGTCTGTTCTGCTTCACCACCTGTCATGAAGCTCCCGACCAGCAGCTCAGATTTGTCAGCTGAAATGTTCTCCAAAACGACGTTGGGCAATCCCGTTGAGATCGGGACGGTCTCCCCTCCCATTGCTAACACTTGCGCGACCACGAAGTGACCGTCAATGTTCTCCTGAACGTAGATGCGAGGACCGTCCGTCAGCAAGTTTGAAGTGAGCTGTCCCTGAAAACTTTTTTGCTGACCGTCGTGGGTGATCTGGGTGTACCCGCCAATTCTCGGCGGCGAAAGGGCAGGACGGAAAACATAAACAAGTACGGTCAGAATGGTTGCAACGGTAGTAATGAACACCCATTTCTTTGGCTCTCGCCAGCCCGCAGGAACTGGACCGCCGTGGTCCTCCGCCAACGGCACAACCGAGGCGATGAGCCTGTAACCGCCCTTAGGTATGGTCTGAATATATGTAGGTTTCTGAGGACTGTCCTCGAACACTCTGCGCAGTTCGGAAACGGAGCGCGTGAGCACCTCATCTGACACGAAGGCGCCTGGCCATACGCGCTGAAAGATGTACTCTTTGGCACACACTTGGTGGGGGTGCCGCGCCAGGGTGACCAGCACTTGCATGATCTTAGGTTCGACGTGGACGGTTTGTCCATTGCGATCCAAACTGTTCAGGTCCGGAGCGGCTGTCCAATCTCCCACCCTAAATCTGCCTGGCAAGGCTTACTCCCGACAAGGAAAACGGGAAGAATTATAACCCGCGGCGTCGCACTAGATGATCCGCTCCCCCAGTGTAGGCAGAGAGAAAGAGGATCACCGGGTATCCAAGGAAACCACATGCCGATCAAAATCGAAACCAACGAGGGTAGCGCCTAGTGCGGCTGGGCCGAGCAGGCCATCAAAGCTTCTAAGACTGTCCTCGGAAGTACACCAAACATAGGCCTTTTGCGTTCTCCTAAAGAGTGGTCCCACTCTTATCGACTGCATTTCTACCTCCGCTAAGCGATCCTGGCCGCCGGCGTTGAGGTTGAAGTCCTGACGGCGAGCGCGCAAGTCTTGCAGAGTGCCTCTGAGCCGCCGCTCAAACAACATCAAGTCTCTTGTGCCAGTGTCCAGTAGTATCTGAAGCTTTTCGCCGC
>CATPBY010000144.1 GCA_955652845.1 uncultured Terriglobales bacterium
CGGAAACACATTAACCTGGACCGAAAAAGACAAACCTAAGATTACGGTGCAGCTGGTCGAAATCCAGGTGGATTTAGATACGGAAAAATTCTATCGAATGTTTGTGAATCTCATGAGTGCGACAACGCCCTCTGCGCATTGAGCACGCTGTTGGCATCGGCGCACGCGGGGAATCACTTCGATAGGTTCCAGAAGCGAGATCAAACAGTGTTGAAGGACATTATCACAATGAAATCACAGATCCGTGCTGCTCTGGTCGGCGTTCTCGTGACTCTGATAACCGCGATCGGATTGCAAGCCCAAAAGATCAAAGTGATCGTCGATCAGGACGCGCGTGGCCCGGCCACGACCGATATGCAATCGATCCTGATTTTCTTGCAATCCGACAAGTTCAATGTGCTGGGAATCACAACCGTCAGCGGCGACCAGTGGGTGAAAGAAGAAACTCAGCGCACTTTACGGCTTTTGGAAATTGCCGGCAGAACTGACGTGCCTGTCATCCAGGGCGCGGAATTTCCGCTGCTTAATTCCAAAGAGGAGACCGAGCGCTGGGAATCGTTATACGGCAAGCTCCGCTACAAGGGTTGCTGGAGCGATTTCTCGAAGCGGCCGTCGAATACTCCGCCTGCCTTTCGTGCGGGCTATCACGAACCGGACGTAGTTCCAGAGCTGGTAGAAGGAACGCCGCATACTAAGGCTCTCGCTGAAACTGCGGCGCACTTTATCGTTCGCATGGTGCGTCAGTATCCAGGCGAGGTGGTGATCTGGGCGGGCGGCCCTCTCACCAACATAGCGCTTGCGCTGCGTTTGGATCCGCAAGTTGCGGCATTGGCGAAAGAGCTGGTCCTCATGGGCAGCGGCATGTATGCCGACAATGGCGGAATCACGGGCGTTGACGCGCGGCGCGAATTTAATTGGTGGTTCGATCCCGAAGCTGTGCGAATGGTTATGCGCGCTTCGTGGAAAAAGATAACCATTACGCCGGTTGATATTTCGATTAAAACAAAGCTGGGTCCGGAGATCAGGGCCGCCATCGCCAAGGCTGACACCCCCGTCGCTCGCTATCTGACCGAATATTCGGTGGAAAGCTTCATGTGGGATGAGCTTTCTGCAGCCGCCATGGTCGAACCGTCGATTATTACGGGACAGAAGGAGTTGTATGTGGATATTGACATCGACCATGGCCCAAGTTACGGCCAAACTCTATTCTGGGCGCCGGACTCTGACGTTGCTCCCTACGAGCGCCGGGCGACAGTCCAGTTCGATGTCGATGCAAGTAAACTTTACGATCTCTACGTCAAGCTGATGACTCAACCGCCCCGCAAAACGGAGTATTAAAGGTCACGGAAAAAATTGAAATGCATTTTAAACCATCGCTCCGGATGACACGACGCCAGTTTGTCACCACCGCAACTGCTGGTTTGACCGTTGCCAGTCTGCGGGGTCAAGATCTTCCTGCAGCTTCGGCAACGCAAGCCGGTCCCGCCGGTACCTCGCGGGTGATCATAGACACCGATCCAGGTGTCGACGATGCACTTGCATTATTGCTTGCCATGCGGTCGCCGGAGTTAAAGATTGAAGGCATTACCGCTGTCGCAGGAAACGTGCCGCTCGAACTGACGCTGCCCAATGCACTGCGCATGGTGGAAATCGCCGGCCGCGCCGATATCCCCGTAGCAGGCGGCGCCTCGAGACCTCTCTTGCGCAGACTTGTAACAGCCGCCCAGGTGCATGGCGAGAACGGACTGGGAGGAACGGTTTTTCCCGAGCCCAAGACCAGACCGATCGCACAGCCCGCGGCGGAGTTGATCCGCCAAATCGTGCGCAAGTATCCCAGAGAAGTGACCCTGATGCCGATTGGCCCGCTTACCAATATCGCCACCGCAATAAGTATCGACCCGGACCTTGTCAGTCTGGTCAAAGGCATCGTAATGATGGGCGGATCCCTTTCAGGAGGAAACATTACTCCCGCCGCCGAGTTCAATGTCTATGTTGACCCAGAGGCAGCTCGCATCGTATTTCAGTCAGGGATTCCCATCACCATGGTCGGTCTCGATGTAACTCGGAAGACTTCTCTAACAGATGATCATGTGCGCGCCCTCGAAAGCGGTCAGAGCCCCGTCAGCCATGCGGCAGCGAAGATCGCCCGCAACGCCATCGACCACACGCGCGCGCAGGGCTTTGTGGTCGGACCCAATATGCATGACTCGCTGGCAATTGCGGCATATCTCGATCCCACGATTCTGAAATTCAAAGATTATTACATCGATGTAGAGACCAGCGGCGAACTGACCGCAGGCGAAACTCTGGGCTACAGTCCCACTGCGGGCGATGATCGGCGCCTTCCTGGCCAGGAAAAACAAACGATAAAAATGTCGATTCGCGGTTCCGCGCCAACTCTTGCCAGCACCAGAACATCTCCTGTTCTACGCGATCAGTTCTTACCCAATGCCAAGGTCGCAATCGACGTTGATTCCGGCAGATTTTTTGATTTGCTGATCGGCCGCCTATCAGGCAAACAGTAAGTCCATCAATCAGTTTCGACCACCCGCGACTGCGCTTAATTCGTGCTACCGGCTGCGCTTGTGGCGCTGGTGCAAATTCCATATGATGGTGCGGTTCCCGTGGTTCAAGACCGCACAAGGAGGAAACGATGAGCTCTTCACCGGTTGGACTTCTCAAGAAAGCCAGCGGTTGGGCGATTGTGCTGTCCATAGTTTTGATTATTTTGGGATTGCTGGCGATCACGCTTCCACTCGTGGCAGCTGTCGCTATAACCGCGGTTGTCGGCTGGTTACTGGTATTCGGAGGGGTAACCCATCTGGCGGCGGCGCTTCATGCGCGACGGGCGCGTGGGGTTGTCTGGGAGATCATTGTCGGGCTCATTTATTTGGTCGGCGGCGGGTACATGCTCTTTCAC